>NZ_VSWE01000010.1:0-249968 GCF_009668275.1 Herbaspirillum sp. CAH-3
CCCTGGCGGCCAGGCGCGTGGCTGCCCTGACAACCGCAGTGGACAGGTTACAATTGCCCTTCCACAAGACCCGCGCCTGGCCGCCAGGGTCAATGAATCCTGCATTTTATCAGAGCACAGCCCATGAAATCGAAGATCAGAGCCCTCCTGGCCACCGCCCTGCTGAGCCTGCTGGCCACCACGGCGGCGCAGGTGCGGGCCGAGCCGGCGCGCGAATTCGTGCTGGCCAACGGCATGAAGGTGGTCGTCAAGGAAGACCGGCGCGCGCCCACTGCGGTGCAGATGGTCTGGTACAAGGTCGGCAGCATTGACGAACTCAACGGCACCACGGGGGTCTCGCATGCGCTGGAACACATGATGTTCAAGGGCACGAAGAACCACAAGGTCGGCGATTTCAGCCGCCTCGTGGCCGAGCTGGGCGGGCAGGAAAACGCCTTCACCGCCAATGACTTCACCGCCTACTTCCAGCAGATCGAAAAGAGCCACCTGGAAAAGGTGATGGCGCTCGAAGCCGACCGCATGGCCAACCTGCAATTCGACGCCAAGGAATTCGCCAAGGAAATCCGCGTCATCATGGAAGAGCGCCGCTGGCGCACCGATGACCAGCCCATGGGCCTGTTGAACGAAGCCCTGAACGCCGCCGCCTGGACCGCCCACCCCTATCACCACCCCGTGGTCGGCTGGATGGACGACCTGCAGCACATGACGGTGCAGGACATCGCCAACTGGTACCGCCAGTGGTACGCCCCCAACAACGCCACGCTGGTGGTGGCCGGGGATGTCGATGCCCAGCGCGTGCTGGCCCTGGCCAAAAAATATTTCGGCAAGATCCCGTCCCACCCCGTGCCCGTGGGCAAGCCGCAGAACGAGCCCGAGCAACTGGGCTTGCGCCGCGTCACCGTGAAGGCACCGGCCGAAAATCCCTATGTGGTGATGGCCTGGAAGGTCCCGGCCCTGCGCAATGTGGAAGCCGACCAGGAAGCCTACGCCCTGGATGTGCTCTCCGCCGTGCTGGACGGCTATGACAATGCCCGCCTGACCGCCAACCTGGTGCGCACCGCCAGCCAGGCCACCGCAGTGGGCGCCAGCTACAGCGGCGTGGCGCGCGGTCCGGTGCTGTTCACGCTGGAAGGCAGCCCGGCCAACGGCGTCACCACCGAACAGCTCGAAGGCCTGCTGCGCGCCGAGGTCCAGCGCATCGCCAGTGAAGGCGTCTCCGAGCAGGAACTGCAGCGGGTGAAGACGCAGCTGATCGCCTCCCAGGTCTACAAGCGCGATTCCGTCTTCGGCCAGGCCATGGAGATCGGCATGATGGAAACCACCGGCCTGGGCCAGAAGAACATCGACCGCATCATCGACCGCCTGAAAAGCGTGACCGCTGCCCAGGTGCAGGCGGTCGCCCAGAAATACTTCAAGGACGATACGCTCACGGTCGCCACGCTGGTGCCCCTGCCGCTGGACGGCAAGAAGCCCGCCGCGCCGCCACCGGGCTTGTTGCATTGAGGATTGACGTTTTTTGCACCATTAAGCCGGGCTCAATGCTGTATTGCATGGCATTAACGTCAGCTTAATGGTGTATCCAAGTCGCTGAGTTCTTCCTTTCCTGATCGATCGGCTTCTGTTCTTTACGGAGAAAACCATGCCCGTCATCGTCGTCGCCAATCCCAAGGGAGGCGTAGGCAAGACCACCCTGGCCACCAACCTGGCCGGTTATTTCGCAAGCCAGGGCCATGCCGTGATGCTGGGCGACATCGACCGCCAGCAATCTTCGCGCGCCTGGCTGTCGATCCGTCCGGAACAGGCGCGCCCCATCAGCACCTGGGACATCAGCGAGGACTACGTCGCCAAGCCGCCCAAGGGCAGCACGCACGTGGTGCTGGACACGCCCGCCGGGCTGCATGGCTGGCGCCTCAACGATACCCTCAAGCTGGCCGACAAGATCCTGGTACCGTTGCAGCCCTCGATCTTCGATATCCTCGCCACGCAGGATTTCCTGCGCCGCCTGGCCAATGAAAAGGCGGTGCGCGACGGCGAGATCGATGTCGGCATCGTCGGCATGCGGGTCGATGCCCGCACCCGCTCGGCCGAGCAGCTGCAGCGCTTCATCGAGGGTTTGAAGCTGCCGGTGCTGGGCCATCTGCGCGATACCCAGAACTATGTGCAGCTGGCCGCCCACGGCCTGACCCTGTGGGATATCGCGCCCTCGCGCGTGCAGCGCGATCTCGACCAGTGGCAGCCCATCCTGCAGTGGATAGGTGGGCAGCCTGTCCCTGCCCCTGAACAGAACGCATGACATCACGCTTGCCCCGTCGCTTTCGATTTCCGTTTCCATGAAAAACATCTTCTCGCTCCTGCTGTTCCCGCTGGCCTTGCTCTCCAGCGCACCCGCCTCGGCGGCCCTGGCCATCCAATCCTGGACCCAGCCCGATGGCGCGCGCGTGCTGTTCGTGGCCAATCATTCCATACCGATGCTGGATGTGAGCGTTCAGTTCGATGCCGGCCAGCGCCGTGATCCCGCCGCCAAGGCCGGCCTGGCCGAGCTGACCGTGGCCAGCCTCACGCGCGGCGTGGAGGCCGCCAACGGCGCCCCGGCACTGACCGAAGCCCAGATCCTCGACGGCTTTGCCGATGTGGCCGCCCAGCAGACCGGCGGAGCCGGGCAGGACCGTGCCGGCGTGAGCCTGCGCAGCCTGTCCTCACCCGCCGAACGCGATGCTGCGCTGGGTTTGCTGGCCCGCATGCTGGCCCATCCGGCCTTCCCGCAGGCGGGCCTGGAGCGTGACCGCGCGCTGGCCATCGCCAACCTGAAGGAAGAACTGACCAAGCCAGAAACCATCGCCGAGAAGGCCTTCATGGAAGCCGCCTACGGCAGCCATCCCTATGCCGTCGATGCCAGCGAAACCAGCCTGCAGGCCATCACCCGCGACGACCTGCTGGCCTTCCATCGCGCCCACTACGTGGCCAACCGCGCCGTCATCGCCCTGATCGGCGACATCACCGAAGCGCAGGCCCGCAGCATCGCCAGCGCCCTCACGCGCGACCTGCCGCAGGGCAGCGCCTTGCCGGCCCTGCCACAGGTGGCCGCACCCAAGGGCGTGGAGCGCCGCATCGCCCACCCGGCCTCGCAATCGCACATCCTCATCGGTGCCCCGGCCATCCAGCGCGGCGACAATGATTTCTTTGCGCTCACGGTCGGCAACTATGTGCTGGGCGGTGGCGGTTTCGTCTCGCGCCTGACCGATGAAGTGCGCGAAAAGCGTGGCCTCAGCTACAGCGTCTACAGCTATTTTTCGCCGCTGGCCCAGCCGGGGCCCTTCCAGATCGGCCTGCAGACCAAGAAGGAGCAGACTGCCGAAGCCCTGCGCGTGACCCGCGCCACGCTGGACAAATTCCTGCAGGAAGGCCCGACCGCCGCCGAACTGAAGGCCGCCAAGGACAACCTCGCCGGTGGTTTCGCCCTGCGCATCGACAGCAATGCCAAGCTGCTTGAGAATCTCTCGGTGATCGGTTTCTATGGCCTGCCGCTGGATTACCTCGATCACTGGATCGAGCGCATCCGCGCGGTGAGCGTGCAGGATGTGCGTGCGGCCTTCCGCAAGCATGTGCATCCGGACGCGTTGTCCACCGTCATCGTCGGTGAAGCTGCCGAGTAAATCATTTAGTTAGTTCATTTCATTCGAGAATCACGGGATCCCCCGGTCCCATCGACGGCCCCGCCGTCAGCAGCAAGGAAAGTCATGCGCAAGAGCAGTCCCCCCTCCCATGGCACGCCCTCCAAGGGCGGCAAGCCATCCCGGCCCGTCAACCGTGGCCCGCACCAGGTGCGCATCATCGGCGGCCAGTGGAAGCGCACGCCGCTGCCGGTGCTGGACGCCGAAGGCCTGCGCCCGACGCCCGACCGCGTGCGCGAGACGGTCTTCAACTGGATCACCCATCTCATCGATGGTGCCTGGGAGCAGGTGGCCTGCATGGACCTCTTCGCCGGCTCCGGCGCCCTCGGTTTCGAAGCGGCCAGCCGCGGTGCACGCCGCGTGGTGATGGTGGAAAACAGCGGCCCGGCCGTGCGCCAGCTGGAAGCCAACCGCGACAAGCTCAAGGCCGACAAGCTGGCCATCGTCCGCGGCGACGCCCTGGCCGCGGTGCAGAGCGCGGCCCAGCGCGAGCCGGGCGGCTACGGCCTGGTCTTCATCGATCCCCCCTATCACCAGGGCTGGCTGGAAAAAGTGTTGCCGGCGTGCATGCCTTTGCTCACCCCTTCCGGGCTGGTCTATGCGGAAGCTGAATATCCGCTCGATGGCGAGCAGGCCCCCGAATGGATGCAGGACTGGGAAGTGGTCCGCGCCGACAAGGCCGGCATGGTCTTCTATCATTTATTGCAACGCAAAAGCGGCACCCAAATTGAGGCATAATGCGCCTTCTGATTCAATAGCCGGAGAGGAGACACCATGGTCACAGCTGTATATCCGGGGACATTCGATCCGTTGACGCGCGGCCATGAGGACCTGGTCCGCCGCGCATCCGGATTGTTCGACAAGCTGGTCGTGGGCGTAGCCGACAGCAAGAACAAGAAGCCCTTCTTTTCGCTCGAAGAGCGCCTGTCGATTGCCAATGAAGTGCTGGGGCATTATCCGAACGTGCAGGTGGAGAGTTTCTCGGGTCTGTTGAAGGATTTCGTGCGCCAGAACAATGCGCGCGTCATCGTGCGCGGCCTGCGCGCGGTCTCGGACTTCGAATACGAATTCCAGATGGCCGGCATGAACCGCTACCTGCTGCCGGACGTGGAAACGCTGTTCCTGACCCCGTCCGACCAGTACCAGTTCATCTCCGGCACCATCGTGCGCGAGATTGCGCAGCTGGGCGGCGACGTGTCCAAGTTCGTGTTCCCGTCGGTGGAGAAGTGGCTCAAGGAAAAGATCGCCAAGCAATGAGGCTGGCGAGGCACAGGACGCAAGGCAAGCAAAAGGCAGGGCAATGATGTTTCAAGCAAGCGAGGTGCGGCAATGGCACTGATGATTACCGACGATTGCATCAACTGCGACGTCTGCGAACCGGAATGCCCCAACGAGGCCATTTACATGGGGCCGCAGATCTACGAGATCGATCCGGACAAATGTACCGAATGCGTCGGCCATTTCGAGGAACCGCAGTGCCAGCAGGTCTGCCCGGTGGCCTGCATCCCCTTCAACCCGGCCTGGCGGGAAAGCCGAGAGCAGCTGATGGACAAGTACGAACGCCTGCAGGCCGAGGCCAAGCGCAGCTGATCGACCGGCTGCGGCCGTGCTGCAAGTCAATGCCGTTCAGTGCTGCACTGAACGGCATTTTGATTTTGTTAATGCTCCTTCTGTCGAGCATTAAGCGTGGATTAATACCCGCTATCAGCGCCGGCCATCCATCCGTCTGCGGCTACGCAAGTACATTGGCTTACCTGCCGGATTGACCTACGCGCTTCCTCCTGAACAAGACATGCAACCCATTCCCAAATCCGCCGTCGCCGCCTTGCTGCTCAACACCTTCATCTGGGGCCTGTCCTGGACTGGCACGCGCGCGCTGGAAGGCATGGGCCTGCATCCGCTCTGGGCCACGGCCGCCATCTTCAGCGGCTGTGCGCTCTTGCTGCTGACCCTGCGCCATCGCGAACTGCCACTGCTGTGGCGCCATCCGGCCCTGCTGGGCGTGGGGCTGGCCACGGGCCTGACCAATGCCTCCTTCAACATGGCGGTGGCCTATGGCGACGTGGTGCGGGTGATCCTGCTGTTCTACCTGATGCCGGTATGGACCGTGATCCTGGCGCGCCTTGTGCTGCACGAGGCCATCACCCCGCGTTCGCTGGCGCGCGTGGCCCTGGGCCTGGGCGGCGCCTTCATCGTGCTGTACCAGCCGCGCCTGGGGCTGCCGCTGCCGCAGAGCCTGCCGGACTGGATGGCGGTGGCCTCGGGCCTGCTCTTTGCCGTGACCAACGTGCTGCTGCGCCGCCTGCACGGCTTCTCCGATGGTACGCGGGCCGTGGCGATGCTGGCCGGTAGCGGCGTCTTCGCCAGCCTGCTGGGCGTGGTGCTGTCGGCGGCCGGCATGGTGGCCTGGCCGCTGCCCCTGCCGATGGCGGCCGTACCCGTGGTGGCGCTGTGGGCGGTGCTGTTCCTGGTATCGAACCTGAGCCTGCAATATGGGGTGGCGCGCCTGCCGGCCAACATCGCGGCCGTCATCATGCTGGCTGAAATCCTGGTGGCGACCTTCTCGGCCTGGATGCTGGGCGCGGCTGAGCTGCGGCCGCAGGACCTCATCGGCGGCGTGCTTATCATCGCCGCGCCCTGGATCGTGCGCGATCGCCGTGTGGCCGCGCAGCCGGCCTGATCAGATGTTCAGTCGGCCGGTGCCAGCATGACGCGGTTGCGCCCGGCTTCCTTGGCCTGGTAGAGCGCCTGGTCGGCGGCCTTGAGCATGGCCTGCTTGACCTCGGCGGCGGGACGGCTGCGCTCCGGCGGTGACAGCGCGGCCGCGCCGATGGAGGCGCTGATGCGCAGCGGATCGCGCGAACCTTCGATCATCACGCCACGGCTGCAGATGCCGGCGCGGATGCGCTCGGCGATGCGTTCCGCGTCGTCCCGCGTGGCGTGCGTGAGCAGCACCACGAATTCTTCCCCGCCGAAGCGTCCCAGCGCATCCGAGAGACGCAGTTCCTTCTTGATGCGCGCGGCCACTTCACGCAGCACATCATCGCCGCTCTGGTGGCCGAACTGGTCGTTGACGCGCTTGAAATGGTCGATGTCGATGAACAGGCAAGACAGTGCCGAGCGGTCACGCTGGCTGCGCGCCACTTCTTCCTGCATGCGCTGCTCGATGTAGCGGCGGTTGTTCACGCCCGTGAGCGGATCGGTGAGGCCGATGTGCTTCAGGCGTTCGTTGTTGATGACGTTTTCCAGGCAGATGGCGGCGACAGTGGCCAGGCGCTGGATGAAGTCGGTGGCCAGGCTGCGGGTGAAGCGCTCGGCATAGGCGCTACCCAGCGACAGATAGCCCAGCAAGCGATGCTGGCGCACCAGCGGCAGCACCGCCACGCTCACCGGCTGGTAATTTGGGAACAGCGCGCCGTGCAGGGCCGGCACGTACTGGCCCAGGCGCGGCTTTTCATCTTCCAGCGGACCATCTTCGTCGATGAAATGCAGCGGGGCTTTCAGGAACAGCAGCTTGGGAAATTCGTTCACGCCGATCTGCAGGTCGCGCAGGATGCGCTGGATCGCGTAGTCGCCATCGATGAGAGACAGCGTCACCGTCTCCAGGCTGAACACGCCCGGCATGACGGTGAGGATGACGTCGATCAGCTCGCGGAATTCGCTGGCGCCGATCAGTTTCAGGTCGAAGGCCTGGTGGCGCTCGATGATGGACTGGTTGATGTGCGCCTGCTGCAGCAGCTCCTGCAGTTCGCTCCTCAGTTGCTCGTTGTCGGCAATCAGCGATTCCATATCGATGGTGGCTCTCATGTGCTCATCTGCATTTCCCGGCGTGCGGCCGGCCCCTTGCCCAATCCGGTTGCCCGGTCTCCCTGCGGCCAGTCACGCCAAGGGCGTGCGGCCGGACTGCCTGTGCTGCTGTGCTGCAATTGCCGTATTCCAATCCGATGTTATCGGCAGGGACGGCGGCAAATGAAGCCTGACCCTGTCATTCCTGTCCAGCAAGAAACGTTCCCGTCCGCTTGCCTGCTGGCGCCGGCTCAGGCGGCCAGGGGGGCGAAGAAGCGTTCGCCCATCTCTTCCAGCCCCAGCGTGCGCAGCACTTCCTGCAGGCGCTCGGCCGGGCGGCGGCGCGGCAGGTCGCGGTATTGCGCAATGATCAACTCGTTCTTCATCGAATGTTCCCAGCCCACCAGCTCGGTCACGCTGACCTTGTAGCCATGCGCTTCCAGCTGCAGGCAGCGCAGCACATTGGTGACCTGGCTGCCGAATTCGCGCGTGTGCAGCGGGTGGCGCCAGATCTCGGTGAGCGAATTGGCGAGCGACTTGCCCTTGTTGCGATTGAGCACCGAGGCCACTTCGGCCTGGCAGCACGGTACCAGCACGATGAAGCGCGCCTGTTTGGCCAGCGCGAAATGGATGGCGTCATCGGTGGCGGTGTCGCAGGCGTGCAGGGCGGTGACCACGTCGATCTTTTCCGGCAGGCTGGACGAGGTGGTGGAATCGGCCACCGACAGGTTCAGGAAGGACATGCCGCCAAAGCCCAGGCGTGCAGCCAGTTCTTCGGACTTGCGCACCAGCTCTTCGCGCGTTTCGATGCCATAGATGCGCGGTGCACCCTGCAGGCTTTTGAAGAACAGGTCGTAGAGGATGAAACCGAGATAGGACTTGCCCGCGCCATGGTCGACCAGGCTCACGTCGGGATGATCATCCAGCACTTCCTGCAGCAGCGGTTCGATGAACTGGTAGAGGTGGTAGACCTGCTTGAGCTTGCGGCGGCTGTCCTGGTTCAGCTTGCCGTCGCGCGTCAGGATGTGGAGTTCCTTGAGCAGTTCGATGGACTGGCCGGGGCGGATCTCATGCGCCTGCGGGGCGCTCTCGGCAGTGGGTTTGGCCCGGTTCGGCTGGCGGCCGGGGGCGCTGTTGGCTTGCTTGCTCATGGTGCTGCACTGGCGAAGGGCCGGCGCGCAGGCCGGCGGGGTGGATTCGGGGGCAGGGCGGCGAGCTCCGGAGCTCGGCAAAGGCCTGCCGTGGCCGGGCATTTTACCCGATCCCGATGTCAACTTCGTGAAGTGCTGCTGCCGTGCGCGGCATGTTGCAAGCCAGCAAACATGCGCGCACGGGCCGTTGCCGAGGCCTTACGCTACCCGTTCGATCACCAGCGCAATGCCCTGGCCCACGCCGATGCACATGGTGCACAGCGCATAGCGCCCACCGGTGCGCTCCAGCTGGTTGAGGGCGGTCGTCACAAGCCGTGCACCGGAAGCGCCCAGCGGGTGGCCGATGGCAATGGCGCCGCCATTCGGATTGACGTGCGCGGCATCGTCGGGCAAGCCGAGATCGCGCGTCACGGCCAGCCCCTGCGCGGCAAAGGCTTCGTTGAGTTCGATCACGTCCATCTGCGCCAGCGTCAGGCCGACTTGCGCCAGCACCTTGCGTGCCGCCGGTGCCGGGCCGAAGCCCATGATGCGCGGCGCCACGCCTGCCGTGGCCATGCCCAGCACGCGCGCACGGGGCTTCATGCGATACAGGTCGGCGGCCTTGGGCGAGGCCAGCAGCAGCGCGCAGGCCCCGTCGTTGACGCCGGAGGCATTGCCGGCCGTGACCGTGCCATCGGGACGCACCACGCCCTTGAGTTTGGCCAGCGTGGCCAGGGTAGTGTCCGGACGCGGATGTTCGTCGGTGGTGACGATGAGCGGATCGCCCTTCTTCTGCGGGATGGCCAGCGGTGCGATCTCGCCCGCGAAGAAACCGGCCTCCTGCGCTGCGGCCCAGCGTTGCTGGCTGCGCAGCGCAAAAGCATCCTGGTCGGCCCGGTTGATGTTGAAATCGGTGGCGACGTTTTCGGCCGTCTCGGGCATGGAGTCGATGCCGTACTGCGCCTTCATCAGCGGATTGACGAAGCGCCAGCCGATGGTGGTATCGAAGATCGCGGCACTGCGCGAGAAGGCCGATTCCGCCTTGCCCATCACGAAGGGCGCGCGCGTCATGCTCTCCACGCCGCCGGCGATCATCAGCTGCACCTCGCCCGACTTGATGGCGCGTGCGGCCATGCCCACGGCATCGAGGCTGGAGCCGCACAGGCGGTTGAGGGTCGTGCCCGGTACCTCGATGGGCAGGCCGGCCAGCAAACCGGCCATGCGGGCCACGTTGCGGTTGTCTTCGCCGGCCTGGTTGGCGCAGCCGTAGAGGATGTCGTCGACGCGGCTCCAGTCGACGCCGGGGTTGCGCTCCATGAGGCTGCGAATGGGCGCGGCCGCGAGGTCGTCGGCGCGTACCGCGCCGAGAGCGCCACCGTAGCGGCCGAAGGGCGTGCGGATGGCGTCACAGATCAATGCTTCCATAGGTCTCTTTCTTCCTGGATCAAGGGTTGCAGGGCCGGGCATCAGGCCGGAACGGCCGACGTGGCGGCGGCTTCGGCCTTCTTGCGATGGTCGATCACGCGCTTGGCCTTGCCCACCGAGGTGCGCTCGATCATGCCGGCCGGCACCACGGTCACCTTGGTCGAGATGCCGACATAGGTCTTGATGCTGTGCTGCAGTTCCTTCTCCAGCGCTTCCACGTGTTCGTTGGAGGCATCCTCGCGCAGCTCGGCGAAGACGCACATGCTGTCCATGTGGCCGTGGCGTTCGATCTGCAACTGGTATTGCGGGGCCAGTTGCGGCAGCTTCAGGATCAGCTCTTCGATCTGGGTCGGGAACACGTTCACGCCACGGATGATGAGCATGTCATCCGAACGGCCGGTGATCTTGCCGATGCGGCGCATCGAGCGCGAGGTCGGCGGCAACAGGCGCGTGAGGTCGCGGGTGCGGTAGCGGATCATCGGCAGCGCTTCCTTGGTCAGCGAGGTAAAGACCAGCTCGCCTTCCTCGCCATCGGGCAGCACTTCACCGGTATCCGGGTCGATGATCTCGGGATAGAAGTGGTCCTCCCAGATCACCGGGCCATCCTTGCTCTCGATGCATTCGCTGGCCACGCCCGGCCCCATCACTTCGGAGAGGCCATAGATGTCCACCGCATCGATGCCGGCGCGCTGCTGGATCTCGCGGCGCATGGCATCGGTCCAGGGCTCGGCACCGAAGATGCCGACCTTCAGCGAACTGGCCGCCGCATCCAGTCCCTGGCGCTGGAATTCCTCGATCACGTTGAGCATGTAGGAGGGCGTGACCATGATGATGCTGGGTTTGAAATCACGAATGAGCTGCACCTGTTTTTCAGTCTGGCCGCCCGACATGGGGATGACGGTGCAGCCCAGTTTTTCCGCACCATAGTGCGCGCCCAGGCCGCCGGTGAAGAGGCCATAGCCATAGGAAATCTGCACGATATCGCCACGCCGGCCACCGGCAGCGCGAATGGAGCGCGCCACCACGGTGGCCCAGGTGTCGATGTCGTTCTGCGTATAGCCCACCACGGTCGGCTTGCCGGTGGTGCCGCTGGAGGCGTGCACCCGCACCACCTGTTCGCGCGGCACGGCAAACATGCCGAAGGGATAGTGGTCGCGCAGGTCCTGCTTGGTGGTGAAGGGGAATTTGGAGAGATCCGACAGGCTCTTGAGGTCGTCCGGATGCACGCCGGCCTGGTCGAAGGCATTGCGGTAGTGCGCCACGTTGTCATAGGCGTGCTGCAAGGACCATTTCAGGCGTTGCAGCTGCAGCGCCTGCAGTTCGTCGCGGCTGGCGGTTTCGATGGGTTCCAGATCGCCGGGTTGTGGAGTGCGGGTGGTCATGGTGGTCTCCTGTCTCTGTTGGTATTGGTGTTCTTTTATGCGTGGCCCTGCTGCGCCGCCGGTAGTCCTGCGATCACCTCGCCCTTGATGCGATAGGACTTGCCCCGGAACAGCGCGATGACCTTGCCGTCCTGGTTGCTCACGGTGATGTCGTAGACGCCGGTGCGGCCGGCTAGCGTGCGCTCCTGCGCTTCTGCGGTGAGCACGTCGTCGCGCAGGGCAGGGGCCACGTAGTCGATGCTGCACCCCGATGCCACGGTGTTGAGATTACGGCTGTTGCAGGCAAATGCAAAGCTGCTGTCGGCCAGCGCGAAGATGAAACCGCCATGGCAGGTGGCGTGGCCGTTGAGCATGTCGCTGCGTACCAGCATGCTCAGGCGCGCGCGGCCGGGGCCGACTTCCAGCACCTTCATCCCCAGGGACTGGGAAGCGTTGTCGCGCGCGTACATGGCGCGCACCGTGGCCTCGGCCAGGGCTTGTGGATCCATCCCGGTGGATGGGAATGGCAAGGCGGTCTCACTCATGGAATTTCCTCCCGGAAGCTTGCAGTCGTTGGAGCAGGGGCGAGACGCGGTAGCGGTCTTCGCCATAGGTGGCACTGAGCTGGCGCAGCACGTTGGCCACCGTGTCGATGCCGATGGCATCGGCCCAGGCCAAGGGGCCGCGCGGATAATTGACGCCCTTCTGCATGGCCATGTCGGCGTCACTCCTGCTGCAGACGCCCTGGTTGACGGCGTCGGCAGCTTCGTTGACAAGCATGCAGACGGTACGCATGACCGCCATGCCCGGCACGTCCTGCAGGGGCGAGATGGCGAAGCCGCAGCTTTGCAGCACGCCTGCCACGGCCTGGTAGGCACGGTCGCGGCACTGGTCGGCGCGGGCCAGGCCCAGGCGGGGGGCCTGGCCATAGTCCAGGGCCAGGTCCACCAGCACCACGTCGGGCATGTTGTAGTCATAGGATTGCTGGGTGGCGGTGCGGCCCTCGGTGACGTAGAGGCGGCCGGGGCCGCCCTTCAAGAGCAGGTTGTCCGCGCGCGGCGCGCAGTATTCCACGCGCCCCTTGTAGCGGGCGCGGACCACTTCCACCAGGGGATGCGTGCCGAACAATTGCAGCGGCACCGTGGGGACGTCGAAGACCGGCTCGGTCGCGGGCGCTGGCGTGTCGGCTGCCTCGTCATAGCGATAGAAGCCGCGCCCGGTCTTGCGGCCCAGGTAACCGGCGTGCACCAGTTCCTGCTGGATCAGCGAAGGCGTGAAACGCGGATCGTTGAAGTAGGCCTGGAACACCGATTGCGTGACGGCGAAATTGACGTCATGCCCGATCAGGTCCATCAGCTCGAAGGGCCCCATGCGAAAGCCCCCCGCCTCCCGCAGGAGGGCATCGATGGTGGCCGGCTGCGCACCGCATTCGTTGAGCACGCGCAGGGCTTCGGCGTAGTAGGGGCGCGCCAGGCGATTGACGATGAAGCCCGGCGTCGAGCTGGCCAGCACCGGTACCTTGCCCCAGGCACGTGCGGTGTCCTGCACGCAGCGCGCCACGGCGCCATCGCTGGCCAGGCCGCGGATGATTTCCACCAGCGCCATCTGCGGCACCGGGTTGAAGAAGTGCATGCCCACCAGGCGCTCGGGATGGCGCAGCGTGGCGCCGATGTGGGTGATCGAGATCGAGGACGTATTGCTGGCCAGGATGCACTGCGCATCGACGATGGCTTCCAGCTTGCCGAACAGTTCCTGCTTGGCCGCAAGCTGTTCGACGATGGCTTCCACCACCAGGCGCGCGCCGCGCATCTCCTGCAGCGAGCCGGCCACTGCCAGGCGCTCGCTGGCGCCCTCGGCTTGCTCGGCGCTGATCTTGCCCTTGTTGGCCAGGCGGTCGAGGGTCGCGCGGATCTCGCCGATGGCCTTGGTGGCGGCCCCCTCGCGGCTGTCGTAGAGCTGCACCGGATGACCGGCCATGGCCGCCACCTGGGCAATCCCGGCACCCATGGTGCCACTGCCGATCACCGCCACCGCAGCGGTGGCGGGCAGGGCGCAGGTGTTCTCTGCTGCGCTCATGTCATTGCCCCGTGAATTGCGGTGCGCGCTTTTCCAGGAAGGCGCTCACGCCCTCGCGGTAATCGCGGCTGTGCCCGAGGGCGCGCATGGTGTCACGCTCCAGATCCAGCTGTTCGGGCAGCGTGTTGGCCGGGCTGGCATACAGGGTGGCCTTGGTGGCGGCCAGGCCCTTGGTCGGGGCGCGGGCGAAGTGCGTGGCCATGGCGTAGGCCTCTTCCATGAGCTTGTCGTCGTCCACGCACTTCCAGATCAGGCCCCAGCGTTCGGCCTGCTCCGCGCTGATCTTGTCGCCCAGCAGCGCCATGCCCATGGCGCGTGCCGTACCCACCAGGCGCGGCAGGAAGTAGGTGCCGCCGGTATCAGGGATCAGCCCCAGCTTGCAGAACACTTCCACGAAGCTGGCCGAACGCGCGGCCAGCACGATGTCGCAGGCCAGCGGCAGGTTCGCGCCCGCACCGGCGGCCACGCCATTGACGGCGCAGATCACCGGGAAGGGCAGCGCCCGCAGCGACTTCACCAGCGGACCGTAGTACTTGTCGATGGATTCGCCCAGGTCGACGGCGCCATCACCGGGTTTGACGGCGCGGTCGCCCAGGTCCTGGCCGGCGCAGAAGCCCCGTCCGGCGCCGGTGAGCAGCAGCACCCGCACGCTGGTGTCGGCCTGCAGCGCGGCGATGGCCTCGCGCAACTCCAGGTGCATGGCCACGGTGAAGCTGTTGAGCTTGTCGGGACGGTTCAGGGTGATGACGGCGATGCCGTCATGGTTCTCGAAGAGGATGGAGGAGTCGCTCATGGGCTCGGGAAAGTTCTGGGGCTGATCAAAGGGAGGGCAGCATCGTGCGGACGTGGCCGCCTCAGTTGTCCTGGTCGAAATCCAGCAGCAGCTTGTCGCTGACCGGGAAGGACTGGCAGCTCAAGACGAAGCCGCGCGCAATCTCGTAGTCTTCGAGCGCGTAGTTGGCATCCATGTCGACCTTGCCCTCGACCACCTTGCAGCGGCAGGTGGCGCACACGCCCCCCTTGCAGGAGTAGCGCAGGTCGATGCCGTGCTTCAGGCCTGCGTCGAGCACGGATTCCTTTTCCTTGTCCATGGTGAAGACGTTGTGATACCCGTCGACGATCACCGTGACCTCGCATTCCTTCTTGCCCACCACCGGGCGCGAGGCATGCGCGCGTGTCGGCGCGCTGGCGGCGAACAGTTCGGTCTTGATCTGCGCCTTGGGCATGCCATGCGCCTGCAGCGAGTCGGAGACGGCCTGCACCATCTCTTCCGGGCCGCACAGGAAGGCGGCGTCCACATCCTTGATATCGATCCAGGAGTCGAAGAAGGCATCGCACTTGCTGCGGTCGATGCGGCCGTTGAACAGTTCCACGTCCTGCTGCTCGCGGCTCATCACCCAGATCACGTTGAGGCGTTCGAGGTAGGCATCCTTGAGGTCGGTGATTTCTTCCTTGAAGATCACCGAGGAGGAAGCACGATTGGCATAGACCAACGTGAAACGGCTGTCCGGTTCGGCCAGCAGCGTGGTTTTGATGATGGAGATCATCGGCGTGATGCCGCTGCCGGCGGCAAAGGCCAGGTAGTGCTTGCGGTTGGCCGCATCCAGCGGGACGTTGAAGTGGCCCATGGGCGGCATCACCTCGATGCTTTGTCCCGGGACAAAGGATTCATTGGCCCAGTTCGAGAACAGCCCGCCCGGTACGCGCTTGATGGCCACGCGCAACTGCTTTTCCTGGGTCGCCGCGCAGATGGAATAGGAGCGGCGCAATTCCTCGCCCTCGATATGCGAGCGCAGCGTCAGGTGCTGGCCTTGCTGGTAGGAAAACGTGTCCTGCAATTCGGGCGGGACGGCGAAGGAGACCACGATGGTATCGCGCGTTTCCTGCTTCACGCCCGAGATGGTCAGTGGATAGAATTTGCTCATGATCTTGTGCCTTTGTTCTGGGACATTGAGCGCGGCTCAATGCGCCTTGAAGTAATCGAACGGCTCGCGGCAGTCCTTGCACTGGTACAGCGCCTTGCAGGAGGTGGAGCCGAACTGGCTCACGCAGACCGTCTGCATCGAACCGCAATGCGGGCATTGCACCCGGGGTGCTGCCTGTGGCCGCAGGCTGATGCCGCGAATGTCGATGACCTGCTGCGCCGGGGGCGCGATGCCGTATTGCTGCAGGTTGCTGCGGCCTTTCTCGCTCATCCAGTCGGTGTTCCAGGCCGGTGCCAGCTGCGTGCGGATGGCCACCTCGGCCAGGCCGTGCTGCTTGAGGGCGGTGCTGATGTCCTGTGCGATCACGCCCATGGCCGGGCAGCCGGAATAGGTGGGGGTGATGACCACGGTGCAGCGTGCTGCCTCGGCATCCGCCTCGGAGACCTCGACGGCGCGTACGATGCCCAGGTCGACCACCGAGATGACCGGAATCTCCGGATCGGGAATGGCTTCCAGCCATTCCCAGATGCTCGCCTGCAGGGTCTGCGCGCGGGAGGCCAGCTCGCTCACCAGCTCGCTCCCGGATAGGTGCGCTGCAGGAACTGCATCTCCGCCAGCAGGTAGCCCAGGTGTTCGGTATGCCGGCCCTGCTTGCCGCCGCCCTGCATCCACAGTCCGGACGCAGGCAGCTGCAGCGTGGCTTCGCGCATCACCTCGGTGACGTGCTGCTGCCACTTCTGCTGCAGCTCTCCGAGGTCCGGCGCGATGCCGTTGGCCTGCATGACCTGGTCCAGCGCGTCGGCAGTGAACAGTTCGCCGGTGTACATCCACAGCGCATCGATGGCGTCCTGCATGCGTCGGTGGCTTTCCTCGGTGCCGTCCCCCAGGCGGATCATCAGGTCGGTGCTGCGACGGACGTGATAGGTGACTTCCTTGAAGCACTTCTGCGCGATCTCGGCGATGCGGGCATCGCTGCTTTCGCACAGGCCTTCGAGCAGGAAGTAATGCCAGACATCGAAGAGGAACTGGCGCGCCAGCGTATCGGCATAGCTGCCATTGGGCAGCTCCACCAGCAGCAGGTTGTGGAACTGATGGGCATCGCGCAGGAAGGCCAGCTGGTCTTCGTTGCGTCCTGCACCTTCCAGTTCGGCGGCGTAGGCCAGCCAAAGGCGCGCCTGGCCGATCAGGTCCAGCGAGACGTTGATCAGGGCCATGTCTTCTTCCAGGGCCGGGCCCTTGCCACACCATTCGGAGAGGCGCTGCGAGAGCACCAGGACGTTGTCGCCCAGGCGTCGCACGTAATCGGTTTTATCGGTCATGGTGCGCCTCTTACAGGTTCTTCAGTTCAGCCGGCATGGGGAAGAAGGTCGGATGGCGATACACCTTGCTGTTGGCCGGTTCGAACAGCGGCGCCTTGTCGCCGGGGCTGGAGGAGACGATGTCGGCGGCACGGACCACCCAGATGCCCACGCCTTCATTGCGGCGCGTGTAGACGTCGCGCGCATTGTTGATGGCCATCTCGCCATCGGGGGCATGCAGGCTGCCGACGTGTTTGTGGGCCAGACCGTGCTGGCTGCGGATGAAGACTTCCCAGAGAGGCCATTCCTTGCTCATGATGCGTTTCCTTGTTGGCGGGCCACCCGGTGAGGTCGGGCGGCCACTGGCAGGTTGTGAGATGAAGCGATCCAGATATGCGCGGCCGGCGAATCACGCCGCCTTGCGCGCGGCACGCTTGTCGGCATGCGCCACCAGCGCATCGCGGAACCAGGCACCGTCGTCATAGGCTTTCTTGCGGGTGGCCAGGCGTTCGCGGTTGCAGGGGCCGTTGCCGCGCAGGACGTTGTGGAATTCGTCCCAGTTGATGTCACCGAAGTCGTAGCGGCCACGTTCTTCGTTCCACTTGAGGTCGGGGTCGGGAACGGTGAGGCCCAGGTATTCGATCTGCGGGATGGTCTGGTCGACCATGCGCTGGCGCAGTTCGTCATTGGAGAAGAGCTTGATGCGCCATTGCATCGACTGGGCGCTGTTGACCGATTCCGCATCGGAGGGGCCGAACATCATCAGCGCCGGCCACCACCAGCGGTTCAGCGCATCCTGCGCCATCTGCTTCTGTTCCGGCGTGCCACGGCACAGCGCCAGCATGATGTCGTAGCCCTGGCGGGCGTGGAAGGATTCCTCCTTGCACACACGCACCATGGCGCGCGAGTAGGGACCATAGGAACAGCGGCACAGCGGGATCTGGTTGATGATGGCCGAGCCATCCACCAGCCAGCCGATGGCCCCCATGTCGGCCCAGCTCAGGGTCGGGTAGTTGAAGATGCTGGAGTACTTGGCCTTGCCCGCATGCAGGTCGCCCAGCAGGGCGTCGCGCGACACGCCCAGGGTTTCTGCGGCGCTGTAGAGGTAGAGGCCGTGCCCGGCTTCGTCCTGGATCTTGGCCAGCAGGATGGCCTTGCGCTCCAGGGTCGGGGCGCGCGTGACCCAGTTGGCCTCGGGCAGCTGGCCGACGATTTCCGAGTGGGCGTGCTGCGAGATCTGGCGCACCAGGGTCTTGCGATAGGCCTCGGGCATCCAGTCCTTGGGCTCGATCTTGACGCCCGCATCGATGCGCGCCTGGAAGGCCTGTTCTTCGGGGGACATGTCGTCGGCGCTGCGCACCTTGGCCAGTCCGGTTTCTACGAGTTGTGCATACATGCTGCTTCTCCATGAAGTGGATCACGCCGGCGCTGGACGAACGCGGTCCTTGCCGCAGGGACCGGCCCTGCGTCTGCGTGATGTAAAAGCGTGAATCTTGAAACTGAAAAAAATGTGTTGCCGCCTGCTAAGCCCGTTTGGCCGCGATCAGCGGTTCGACGAAGGGCGCGGCCAGGCTCGGCCGGTTTTCTTCGATCTGCGCCAGGGGGCTGACCTCCCGCAGGCTCTTCAGGCTGCGCTTGGCAAGGTCGTGATACGTCTCGGTACCGGCCCGTTTCCAGGCCATCTCTTCTTGCGTCAGGTCGCGCACCACCTTGGCCGGCAAACCGGCCACCAGGGTGCGCGGGGGAATCTGCATGCCCGCCCGCACGAAGGCGCAGGCGGCCACGATGGATTGTTCGCCCACCACCGCTTCATCCATCACCACCGCATTCATGCCCACCAGCGCATCGCGCTCGACCGTGCAGCTGTGCAGCACCGCACCGTGGCCGATATGGCCGTTCTCGCCCACCACCGTGGCGTGGCCCGGAAAGCCGTGCACCACGCAGGTGTCCTGCACGTTGGCACCACGCTCCAGCACGATGCGGCCGAAGTCGCCGCGCAGGCAGGCCGCCGGGCCGACGTAACAATCGGGGCCGACGATGACGTCGCCGATCAGCACCGCCGTGGGATGGACATAGGCGGCCGGGTCGACCACCGGGATCACGCCTTCGATCGAGTAACAGGGCACAGCGTCTCCTTGGCCAGCGCATCCCTGCAGGCGCGCCAGCAGCTTGTGGTTGCAGCGTGCTGAAGCTTTGCTTGTCTTTCCCGGTTGAAACGCATGGAAAAAAGCATTTGCCTGCCGCTGTTTTTTGAGGAATAATAATTTCGACCGACCGGTTGGTCAATAATGTTTTGAAGATTTTTTCTGACCGTGTTCAGCAGGCAGGGAAATTGAGGCAGGGCAGGGAGGCTGGCAGGGCAGGATGTCTCCGATAGATGTTTCGTAAGAGTTTTGATTTACGGCACAATCATGACTTTGCGGAAATATCGACGAGGAAGCATTTATGCCACGCAAGCGAGCAGCGGGATACGACAACCAGCGCGAGACCATCATCGAACAGGCGGCAGCCTTGTTCGCGCGCAATGGTTTCGTGGGCACATCGATGAATGAGGTGGCGCTGGCGTGTGGCCTGTCCAAGGCGTCGCTGTATCACTACTTTGCCGACAAGCACCAGCTGTTGATGCACATCTGCGAAGACCACATCGACCGCCTCTGTGCGCTGGTCGATGAAGTCGCGCAGCAGGAGCTGGACCCGGAGCCGCGCTTGCGCCTCTTGATCCAGCGCTTCGTGGAGGAATACCGCGATGCGCAGAACGAGCATCGCGTCCTGACCGAGGACGTGCGTTTCCTGGAACCGGGAGACCAGAAGCGCATCCTCACCGGCGAGCGCAAGGTGGTCAAGGCAGTAGCCGACGCCATGTGCGCGGTGCGCCCTGAACTGGATCGCAGCCGCATGGCCAAGCCGCTGGCCATGCTGTTGTTCGGCATGATCAACTGGATGTTCATGTGGTTGAAGCCCGATGGCGAACTGACGCATGAACGCATGGCCGTGGTCGTGTCCGATTTGTTGTTTGGCGGGATCGGTGCCGTCAGCCTGGAAGGCACCGGAAAGAAGAAACGATGACGTGAGCCCTTGATCGGTAGCGTCATTGCAGGCACGCAGCACCACAATGACAAAATCATCAAGGAGACCTCCATGCAGTTTGCTCGCCCTTTGCTGGCGCTGGCCCTGGCCGGCTGCGCGCTCGTCGCACACGCTGACATCAACGTCGGCGTCACCGTATCCACCACTGGCCCGGCCGCTTCGCTGGGCATCCCCGAAAAGAACACCATCGCGCTGCTGCCGGCCACCATCGCCGGGCAGAAGATCAACTACATCGTCCTCGACGACGCCTCCGACACCACGCAGGCGGTCAAGAACGCGCGCCGCTTCGTTTCTGAAAACAATGTGGATGTGATCGTCGGCTCATCGGTCAGCCCCAACTCGATCTCGATGATCGAAGTGGCCGCCGAAGCACAGACGCCGATGATCTCGCTGGCCGCCGCCGCACGCATCGTCGAACCCATGGATGCCAAGAAGAAGTGGGTCTTCAAGACACCGCAGAACGACATCATGATGTCGCTGGCCATCGCCAAGGACATGGTGGCGCGCGGCTACCAGCGCATTGCCTTCATCGGTTATTCCAACGCCTATGGAGAAGGCTGGTACGAAGAATTCAAGAAGGCCGCCGGCCTCAAGAAACTGGAACTGGTCGCCAACGAGCGCTTCGCTCCCAATGACACATCGGCCACGGCGCAAGCCCTGAAGCTGGTGGCAGCCAAGCCGGATGCCATCCTCATCGCCGCCTCCGGCACCCCGGCCGTGGTGCCGCAGCGGGCGTTGAAGGAGCGCGGTTTCAAGGGCCAGATCTACCAGACCCACGGCGTGGCCAATGCCGACTTCCTGCGCGTGGGCGGCAAGATGCTGGAGGGCACCCTGCTGCCGGCCGGCCCCGTGCTGGTGGCGGCGCAACTGCCGGCTGCCAACCCCATCCGCAAGGTGGCGCTGGACTACACCGCCAAGTATGAGGCGGCCCATGGCAAGGACAGCGTCTCGCTCTTCGGCGGCTATGCCTGGGATGCAGGCGTGCTGCTGCAGTCGGCCATTCCGGTGGCGTTGAAGCGCGCCAAGCCGGGGACACCGGAATTCCGCGCGGCCCTGCGCGATGCGCTGGAAGCCACCAAGGAAGTCACCGGTGTGCATGGCGTCTACAACATGTCGGCCACCGATCACCTGGGCCTGGACCAGCGTGCTTCGGTGATGGTCAAGATCGTTGACGGCGCCTGGCAGTACCAGCCCTGATCCACCTTCTCTTCAACGCTGCGTGGCTTCACTGCCCGCAGCGCTGCGTCCCCACGATTACAGGAGTCTCCGATGTCCGCCCGTCCACCCTTGCTCCAGAGTTTCATCGCTGGCCGCTGGTTCGGTGAAAGCCCGGCCCAGGCACTGCACAGCGCAGTCAACGGCCATACCGTCGCCAGCACGCACCAGGAATCCATCGACTTCGGCGAAGCGCTGGAACATGCCCGCAAGAAGGGCTTGCCGGCGCTGATGCAGCTGGACTTCCAGCAGCGTGCCGCGATCCTCAAGGCGCTGGCCAAATACCTGGTCGAGCACAAGGAAACGCTCTACGCCGTCTCCGCCCACACGGGCGCGACCCGCACCGACAGCTGGATCGATATCGAAGGCGGCAGCGGTACGCTGTTCACCTATGCCAGCATCGGCACCAATGAATTCCCTTCGTCCAACCTGGTCCATGAAGGCCCGGCCATCTCGTTGGGCAAGCAGGGCCGCTTCGCCGGGACGCACATCCTGGTGCCGCGCGGTGGCGTGGCAGTGCACATCAATGCCTTCAACTTCCCGGTCTGGGGCATGCTGGAAAAATTCGCCCCGACCTTCCTGGCCGGCATGCCTTGCATCGTCAAGCCCGCCACCGCCACCAGCTATCTGGCTGAAGCGGCAGTGCGCCTGATCCAGCAATCCGGCCTGCTGCCCGAGGGCAGCCTGCAGCTGGTCATCGGCAGCACCGGCGACCTGCTCGATCGCCTGCAGGCGCAGGACGTGGTGACCTTTACCGGCTCGGCCGATACGGCGGCCAAGCTGCGTGCGCATCCCAACCTGATTGCCAACTCCATTCCCTTCAATGCCGAAGCCGATTCGCTGAACTGCGCCATCCTCGGTCCCGACGTCAACGTTGACGATGAGGAATTCGATCTCTTCGTCAAGGAAGTGGCGCGCGAGATGACCACCAAGGCCGGCCAGAAATGCACGGCCATCCGCCGCGCCATCGTGCCGCGCCAACACTTGGATGCAATTTCGGAAAAACTCGCCGCGCGCCTGTCGAAAACCGTCATTGGTGATCCGGCGCTGGAGTCGGTGCGCATGGGGCCGCTGGCGTCACGCGCGCAACAGCGCGACGTGGAAGAGCGCGTGGCCCTGTTGAAACAAAGTGCCGAACTGATTCTGGGTGCCGGCAGCCACTTCCAGCCGCAAGGCGAAGGCGTGGGTGAAGGTGCGTTCTTCGCGCCGACCCTGCTGCTGGCGCGCGATACCTCAGCGGGCAGCCCGGTGCATGAAGTGGAAGCCTTCGGTCCGGTCAGCACGCTCATGCCCTATGACGACCTCGATGAAGCCTTGGCGCTGGCCGCACGTGGACGCGGCAGCCTGGTGGCCAGCCTGGTCACGCGCAGCCCGTCGGTGGCGGCGCGCGCCATTCCTGTGGCCGCTGCATGGCATGGCCGCCTGCTGGTGCTCGACCGCGAAGCCGCACCGGAATCCACCGGCCACGGTTCGCCCCTGCCGCAGCTCAAGCACGGTGGCCCTGGCCGCGCCGGTGGCGGTGAGGAACTGGGCGGTTCGCGCGCCGTGAAGCATTACTTGCAACGCACGGCAGTGCAGGGTTCGCCGACCATGCTGGCCGCAGTCGTCGGCGAACATGTGCGCGGTGCCAAGGTGCGCGAATCGGATATCCATCCCTTCCGCCACTACTTCGAGGACCTGCAGATCGGCGACTCGCTGGCCACGCACCGCCGTACCGTCACCGAAGCCGACATCGTCAATTTCGGCTGCCTCTCGGGCGACCATTTCTACATGCACTTCGACGACATCTCGGCACGCCAGTCGCCGTTCGGCAAGCGCATTGCACATGGCTACTTCGTCTTGTCGGCAGCGGCCGGCCTGTTCGTCTCGCCTGCGCCGGGTCCGGTGCTGGCCAACTACGGGCTCGATACGCTGCGCTTCGTCAAGCCGGTCGGCATCGGCGACACCATCTCGGCACGCCTGACCTGCAAGCGCAAGATCGACCGCAACAAGAAGGATGCCAACGGCCAGGGGCAGGGCGTGGTGGCCTGGGATGTGGAGGTGAGCAACCAGGACGGCGAACTGGTGGCGTCCTACGACATCCTGACCCTGGTGGCCAAGAAGCCGGAGGCTTGAGCCATCGGCCTGTTTGCAGAAAGCTTCATGCCCCATCCGGTCATCCGCGCCAGACACTAGAAAGCAGCCCCAAAGGTTCATCCCTGACAAGAACCGGGCCTATCCCGGCCAGTCGCAGCCCGATCTGCGGCGGCCGGCATCAACAGGAGGAGACAAGTGGATACCAGCATTCTGACCGTGCTGATCCAGGACGGCTTCACGACCGGCGCCATCTATGCGCTGCTGTCGCTGGCGCTGGTCCTGGTATTTTCAGTGACACGGGTGATTTTCCTGCCGCAGGGCGAGTTCGTCGCCTTCGGCGCATTGACCCTGGCGGCCATCCAGAACGGCCATGCCCCCGGTACCGCCTTGCTGCTGGTGGCGCTGGGCGGCGTGACGCTGGCCGTGGAAGGCGGCACCGCCATGCGCCTGGCCGCGAGCCGCGCGCGTTTCCTGCGCCGGCTGCCGCCGCTGCTGGCCACGCACATCGGCCTGCCGCTGGTGCTCTACGCACTGACGCGGTATGTGGACCTGCAAGCGCTGGCCATGCCCTGGCAGATCCTGCTGACACTGCTGATCGTGGTGCCGATGGGACCGATGATCTATCGCGTGGCGTATCAGCCGCTGGCGCATTCGAGCGTGCTGGTGTTGCTGATCGTCTCACTGGGTGTGCATCTGGCCATGGTCGGTTTGGGATTGCTGATGTTCGGCCCCGAGGGGACCAATACCAAGCCCTTCACCGAGATGCAGTTCACCCTGGGCGAGAGCCCGGTCTCGGGACAGAGCGTGATCGTGCTGGTGACGGTGGCCGCCCTGATCGCCGTGATCTATGTCTTCTTCGAACGCACGCTGACCGGCAAGGCCTTGCGTGCCACTGCCGTCAATCGTCTCGGTGCGCGGCTGGTGGGGGTGGGCATCAACCAGGCGGGCAAGCTGTCCTTCGCGATGTCGGCGGGCATCGGTGCGCTGTGCGGCATCCTGATTGCGCCCTTCACCATCGTCAACTATGAGTCCGGTTTCATCATCGCCCTGAAAGGCTTCGTGGGCGCCATCTTCGGCGGACTGGCCAGTTATCCCATCGCGGCGCTGGGCTCGGTATCGGTCGGGCTGATCGAGAGTTTTTCCTCCTTCTGGGCCAGTGCCTTCAAGGAACTGATCGTCTTCACGGTCATCATCCCCATCCTGCTGTGGCGCTCGCTGACCAGCCACCACATCGACGAAGAAGCCTGAGGACGCCGCCATGACTGCATTCACATCGCATCGCGCCGCCTTGCCGGTGCTGTTCTTCGCCATCGTGCTGGTGCTGCCGCAATTGGGCCTGCCACCGTTCTGGGTCACGCTGCTGTCCTATGTCGGGCTGTATGCCATCGTCGCGCTGGGGCTGGTGCTGCTGACCGGCGTGGCGGGATTGATCTCGTTCGGGCAGGCGGCATTTGTCGGCATCGGCGCCTACACGACCGCGTATCTCACGACGCAGTTCGGACTCTCGCCCTGGGTCGGATTGCTGGCGGGGATCGGGCTGACGGGCTTGTCGGCTTTCCTGATCGGCACGCTCACCATGCGCATCTCCGGGCACTATTTGCCGTTGTCCACGATTGCCTGGGGCCTGTCGCTGTACTACCTGTTCGGCAACCTGGAGATGCTGGGCAAGCATGACGGCATCAACGGCATCCCGCCGATTGCCATCGGCCAGTTCACCTTCGGCAATGGGGCGTCGATGTATCTCCTCATCTGGGCCGTGGTGATCCTGGCACTGGTATCGGTGGTCAATTTCCTGGATTCGCGGGCCGGGCGCGCGGTGCGTGCGCTCAAGTTCGGCACGGTCATGCCGGAGGCCATGGGGGTCGATACGGCCCGGCTGAAGATCGTCATCTTCGTCTACGCAGCCGTGCTGGCGGGCATTTCCGGATGGCTGTACGCGCACCTGCAACAGGCGGTCAATCCCACGCCCTTCGGCTTGAAATACGGCATCGATTACCTGCTGATGGTGGTGGTCGGTGGTGCCGGCCATGTGTGGGGAGCGATCCTCGGTGCGGGCCTGCTGGCGGTGCTGAGCAATTTCCTGCAGGAGTGGTTGCCGGGTGTGCTGGGTACCGGCGGCAATTTCGAGGCCATCGTCTTTGGCATCGCGCTGGTGATCTTCCTGCAGTTCGCCAACGAGGGCTTGTGGCCGCGTCTGCAGGCGCGTTTCGGGCGGCGCCTGCCGCGCCAGTTGCCTGCGGATGCTGCGCCGTTGACGCAGATTCCCAAGCCGGCGCGGGGCGAAGTGATCCTTGAAGTGGAGGCAGCACGCAAGCAGTTCGGTGGACTGGTGGCGGTCAATGATGTGAGCTTTTCGGTGAAGGCCGGGGAGATCGTGGGACTGATCGGGCCCAATGGCGCGGGCAAGTCGACCACCTTCAACCTGGTGACCGGTGTGCTCTCCATTACCAGCGGCAAGCTCAATTATCGCGGGCAGTCGCTGGCGGGATTGTCCTCGCGCGAGATCTCCAGCCGTGGCATTGCGCGCACTTTCCAGCATGTGCGGCTGGTGCCGGGGATGAGCGTGCTGGAGAACGCGGCCATGGGCGCGTTCCGGCGCGGCGAGTTCGCGCCCCAGCGTGGCATCCTGGCCAGCCTGGCGCGGGCCAATCGCAAGGAGGAAGCGCGCATCCTCAGCGAAGCGCGGCGGCAGCTGGAGCGTGTCGGCCTGGGCGATCTGGTGGACCGGCCTGCAGGTAGCCTGGCGCTGGGCCAGCAGCGCATCCTGGAGATTGCGCGCGCGCTGTGCTGTGATCCGGCGCTGTTGTTGCTGGATGAACCGGCGGCCGGTCTGCGCCTGAAGGAGAAGCAGGCGCTGGCGGCATTGCTGGACAAGCTGCGCGGCGAGGGCATGGCGGTGCTGCTGGTGGAGCACGACATGGACTTCGTGATGCAATTGACCGACCACATCGTGGTCATGGAATTCGGCACCAAGATTGCCGAGGGCACGCCGGCGCAGATCCAGGTCCACCCGGCGGTGCTGGAAGCCTATCTGGGAGGAGCCCAATGATGACTGCAGCAACCATGATGACCCCTGCCAGCGTGGAACCTGAAGTGCGCGCGGTGAGCGCGCCGCTGTTGCTGGAAGTCAGCGGGCTCTCGGCGCGCTATGGCAAGGTGCCGGCGTTGACCGAGGCGGCGCTGTCGCTGCGGGCCGGACAGATCGTGACCGTCATCGGGCCCAATGGCGCGGGCAAGTCGACCTTGCTCAATGCCATGATGGGCGCGATGCCGGCGGGCGCGGCAGCCAGTGGGCGGATCGCTTTCCAGGGCGAGGATGTGAGCCAGATGGAGGTGGAGGAGCGCGTGGCGCGCGGGCTGTCGCTGGTGCCGGAAAAGCGTGAATTGTTTACCTCCATGAGCGTGGAGGACAACCTGCTCCTGGGCGCGTACAAGCGGCGGCGCAATGGCGAATCCGCTTATCTGGATCAGCAGGAGTTTGTCTATGCCTTGTTCCCGCGCCTGAAGGAGCGGCGCAAGCAGGCGGCCGGGACGCTGTCCGGTGGCGAGCGCCAGATGCTGGCGGTAGGGCGCGCCTTGATGGCCAAGCCGCAGGTGCTGATGCTGGATGAGCCCAGCCTGGGCCTGGCACCGCTGATCACCAAGGAAATCCTTTCCATCATCAGCCAGCTGCGCAGCACTGGCGTGGCCACCTTGCTGGTGGAGCAGAATGCGCGCGCGGCCTTGCAGGTGGCCGATTACGGGTATGTGCTGGAGATGGGGGAGATCGTTTGTGAAGGGCCGGCGGGGGTGCTGGCGGCGGACAAGAAGATTGTGGAAAGTTATCTGGGGGTGGCGCGGGAGCCGGTGGAGCTGATTCAGCGAAGCGCGGTTTCCTAGCGGACCAGTTGCCCGGCAGCCCGAGAGCACAGGTCATTCGGACATCAAAAAAGGGCAGCCATGGCCGCCCTCGTGTTGCGCAGGAACGCAATCACTTCGCCGTCTGCCAGGTCTTGCCCGCGCGTCCCCGCTGCTGCCACAAGGCATACACCCCCATTGACGCCACGAAGGTCAGCGGTGCCGACAGCGATGGCCAGAAGCCCGTCATTTCCATCAGCACGAAGCCCGGTACCACGCCGCAGAACCACGCTCCCAGGCCGACACGGTTGATGCCGGCCGAGCCTTCGCCGGTGCCAGCGTGATCGGGTACGGTGAGAATATGCGCCAGCGCCACGCCCACCCAGGCGACCACGAACACGCCCTGATAGGCCAGTGCCTTGAGCAGGTAGCAGAACACGTCCGCCAGCATCAGCGCATAGACCACTGCGCCGACCACCACCGACCACACCAGGCGCGAGGCGCGCAGGCCCAGCAGGTTGCCGAAGAAGGCCTGCATGTTGACCGTCGCCAGATAGTAGTTGGCGGTATTGATGCGCGTCTGCGTGACCCATACGAAGAGCAGTCCCCAGAACCCCATCAGCTTGAGGATGGCCATCACCACCGATACCTCGGACAGCGGGCCATCCTGCGGAATGCTGCTGGCCAGGTAGATGCCGGCAGCACCATTGAGCAGGATGGTGACCAGGTAGAAGGGCATCCCGAAATTGAAGCGGCCGTGATACGTCGCATCTTCCGGCTTGCCGAAGCGGGCGTAGTCGAAGGTGAACATCATCAGTACCCACACGCCCATGTAATACGTGAAGCAGCTCCACCAGCCGTCCGCCGGCGGCACCGCCGGGCCGAAGTCCAGCCACTGCGGCTGGTAGCCATACTGGCTCACCGCCAGCACCAGCGCCATCAGCAGGCCCAGCAGATAGAACGGCAGCAGCACGCCGTTGAACTTGTCCAGCCAGTTCTGCACGCTGCCAAACACCAGCGGCACGCTGTAGAGCACCACGATCAGCGCCGCGACCGGATAGAGCAGCGAGGGATACAGATGATGCAGGGCCACTGCGATCACCGAGCCCTCGAAGACGGCGTAGTAGATCGCGGTGGAAAAGAAGATCAACGTCGCCAGCGAGGCCCCGAGCCGGCCGAACAGGATGCGCGAGAACAGGGCCACCGACAGGCCGGTGCGCATGGCGTAGCGGCTGATGCAGGCATTGATGAGTCCGTAGCTGATGACCGAGAGCACCATGCCGATCAGGGCATTGCGCGCCCCATAGGTCAGCGCCAGCGATGCTCCCACGACGATGTAGAAGATCGCGCTGCAGACGGCCCACCAGGCCATCGTCAGCGACAGTTTTCCCATGCGCGCGCTGGCGGGGACGCTGTGGGTGGAGAGATCGGTTTCCTTGTTCTGTGTGTGTGATAGGCCGGCCATGTCAGTTTCTCCAGAGACGTTGAAGCAATGATTCAATGAGGCGGATGAGAGGCAAGAAGGACGTTCCAACAAGTTGCTGCAAGTTGCTGCGAGTGCGAGTACGAGTACGAAAGCGAAGGCAAAGCCGGGGCCGGCCCCAGGGCAGCCGCTCGTGCGGACTGGCCTGGGGACAAGCGTCAAACGCGGTGCAATGCGTGCGGAAGTGTCAGCTGCCCAGCAGGCTGCTCAGGCGCTGGAAGCGCTGCTGGTACTGGCGGCGGGCCTCCAGGGCCTGCTCCAGCGTCACCCGCACGAACTGGGCTTTGTGGTTGGGCTGCAGTTGCCCGATCAGGTCGAGGTCGGCGCTGATGACCGTGCCGATGGTGGCGTAGCCGCCACCGGAGACCGCATCCCGCAACAGGACGATAGGTTCCAGGCCCCCGGGGATCTGGATCGAGCCGATGGGATAGCAGGCATCGACGATGTTGGAGGGATCCGAACCGGCGCCGAAGGGCTGTTCCCGTGGCTTGAACTGCATCGCCTGGCCGCCCTTGAAGCGGTAGCCGATACGGTCTGCTTCCGAGCCCACGGTCCAGGTATCGGCAAAGAAGCGTTCCACGGCGTCCTCGGTGAGACGATGTATATACAGCCCCGGCACCACGCGCAGCGTGGCTTCGCGATCGAAGACCGGCACCAGCGACAGCGGCAGGGCGCGCCCCTCGGCAGCCTTCGACGCGGCCCGGCCCAGCGGCAGTTCATCGTCCTTGGCCAGCTTGCGTCCCTGCCACCCGCCCAACGCGCCCAGCGCATAGGTGGAACGGCTTTCCAGCACCACCGGCACATCGATGCCACCGGCGATGGCGAGATAGCTGCGCGCGCCCGCTTTCGGATAATCGAAGCTCAGGACCTGGCCGCTGCGCACCATGAACGCAGTATCGAGGGGGCGTTCGCTGCCATCCACACGCGGCTGCATGCGCGCTCCAGTGACGGCAACCAGGGCGTCAGACTGGAATTCCAGTTGCGGCCCGAGCAGGCTGCATTCCAGCGCGGAGGTGGTGGGGTGGTTGCCGACCAGCAGGTTGGCGCTGCGCAGGGCGTATTGGTCCAGCGCGCCCGAGGGCGGGATGCCCAGATGGTAGTAGCCTTCCCGGCCACCGTCCTGCACCGAGGTCGCCAGGCCGGGCTGTTTTACCTTAATCGTCATGGAGGGCCTCCTTGAGAGCGTGGATGCAGGCCTGGGGATCGGTTTGGAACGCATCGAGATCAAACCGCACGGGACGGATGCGCAGGTCGAAATGACCGGCATCGACGGCTTCGACGGCGGCGTCATACGCGCTGCGATCGATGGCCTTGAATTGCACGATGTCGCCAGCGCGGAAGAACACCATCGATTCCTGCAGGTAGGGCAGGCCCTGTTGCGGATCGTAGATCGGGGCGGGCGTGACGCCGAACATCTGGTAACCACCCGCACCGCGTACCGAGTAAATGCAACCGAAGCAGCCACCGTGTCCCAGTGTCAGCTTCGGCGTGTCGGTGCGCGGACGCAGGTACTTGGGGACTTGCAGTTGCCGGTCCTGTTCGACCATCTGGTACATGAAGGGAAGGCCGGCCACGAAGCCGACCATGGAGACGAACCACGGCGTGCCGCTGTGGGCGGCGATGAAGGCCTGTACTTCCTCGTAGCCATTGATGCGCGCCGCGTATTGCAGGTCGGTGGAAGCAGGATCCTGGTGACGGTCGCGGAAGCGCGCCTGTGTTTCATTGGTCCAGGGATCGTCATACAGCACGGGGACTTCGATGATGCGCGTGTCGATGCGCCGCTCGGCCGTGGTACTGCTCTCCAGCGCCTTGACCTGTTCCAGCAGGGCCAGCGGATGGATCAGGTCGGGATTGAAGCGGATCTGGAAGGAGGCGTTGGCCAGGCAGACATCGAGGACGCCGGGCAATGCCAGCTTCTCCACTGCGCGTGTGATGGCCATGGCGCGGAAGAAGGCTTCCAGGGACATCGATTCCGAAACTTCGGCAAAGAGGTGTTCGTCGCCCGCAATGCTGTAACGGATGGGCGAGGCCGGTACGGCTTGTGTGCGGTTCATCTCAGGCCTCCTCAAGTTGCGCGGCGCGCGCGGCGGCACGTTCGGCCAGCCAGGTTTCCAGTGCACCGGTATCGAAGCGGGCAGCCTGTACGCGGGCATCGGCCAGCAACCACTGGTGCAGTGGCAAGGTGGTGGCCATGCCGGTGATGCGCGTGGCAGTGAGCGCTGCCCGGGCGCGGGCGATGGCCTGTGCGCGGTCCTTGCCATGGACCACCAGCTTGGCCAGCAGCGAGTCGTAATACGGCGGGATGCGATAGCCCGCATAGAGATGGCTCTCCACGCGCACGCCCTCACCCTGCGGCCACTGCAGCTCGGCGACCGTGCCGGGGCAGGGGAAGAAATTGCGCTCGGGATCTTCGGCATTGATGCGCATCTCCAGCGCCGCACCCTGCATGCGGATATCGGACTGCTGCAGGCCCAGCGGCTCGCCACCGGCGATGCGCAACATGGCCTGGACCAGATCGATGCCGGTGATCGTCTCGGTGACCGGATGCTCGACCTGGATGCGGGTATTCATCTCGATGAAGAAGAACTCGCCGCTCTCGTCGTCGAAGAGGTATTCCAGCGTGCCCGCGCCGCGATAGTGCAGCTGTTCGGCCAACCGCACCGCACTCTCGCACAGGGCTTGCCGCTGTGAGGGCGTGAGCACGGGCGAGGGGGCTTCTTCGAAGACTTTCTGGCGACGCCGTTGCAGCGAGCATTCGCGTTCGAACAGGTGAACGGCACGCTGGCCATCGCCCAGGATCTGCACTTCGATGTGGCGTGCACGGCGGATGAAGCGCTCCAGATACACCGCACCGGAACCGAAGGCGGCCTGGGCCTCGCCTTGCGCCAGCGGGAATTCCCTTGCCAGTTCGGCGGCATCGCGCGCCATGCGGATGCCGCGACCGCCGCCTCCGGCCGAGGCCTTGATGAGCAGCGGATAGCCGATCTCGTCGGCACAGGCCAGCGCTGTTGCGAGATCCTTCAGTTCACCCGCCGAGCCCGGCACCACTGGCACCCCGGCGGCGGCTGCGGTACGACGCGCTTCGGCCTTGTCGCCCATGCGGCGGATGGTATCGGCCTCCGGTCCCACGAAGATCAATCCGGCGGCGCTGACGGCCTCGGCGAAGGTGGCGTTCTCGGAGAGGAAACCATAGCCAGGATGGATGGCATCGGCACCACTGTCGCGTGCCGCCTTGAGCAAGGCGTCCACATTGAGATAGCTGCGGTCGGCGCGGGCCGGGCCGATGAGCTGGACTTCGTCGGCCATGCGCGCGGCCAGCGAATCGGCATCGGCTTCGCTGCAGGCAGCTACCGTCTTGATGCCCAGGGCTTGCGCGGCACGAATGATGCGCACCGCGATCTCGCCGCGATTGGCGATGAGGAGTTTGCGCAGGGAAGTCGTCATGATGCCGGCCTCAGTCTGCGGTCTCGATCACGGCGACCAGCTGGCCGGGTTCGACCGGGTCGCCGTTGCCGACGTGGAAGGCCAGCAGCTTGCCGCCGTGCTCGGCCTGCAATTCCGTAAATTGTTTCATCACTTCGATCAGGCCGATCACGCCGCCGGCTTCGATGACGTCGCCTGCCTCTGCATAGGGTGGGGCATCGGGACTGGACCGGCGATAGAAGGTACCGGGCAAGGGGGAGTGCACTTCGTGGACTGCCATGACTTTTCTCCTTCGGAACGAATGGGGGGATCAGCGCGGCGCGGCGATGGCGATGTCGGCCGCTTCCAGGCTCTTGCGCGTGGCCTGCACCAGCGCCAGCGCGCCGGGGGTATCGCTGTGGATGCAGACGGAGTCGAAGGCGATGAGGATGTCGTGTCCTTCGACCGTACGCACCACGCCTTCGCGACACGCCCGCAGCACCTTGGCTGCCACCTGGGCCGGATCGAGCGCACCGACGCGGCGGGTGAAGACGATGGAGCCGCTGTTGTCGTAATCGCGGTCGGCATAGAACTCGCAGACCACCGCCTGCTGCAGTTCCTGCGCCACGCGCCAGACCGCTGAGCCGTGCATGCAGAAGAGAAGCAAGTTCGGGTCCAGCTGGCGCAGCGTCTGCACGAAGACGCGGGCGGCCTCCTCATCGCGGGCCAGGTGCATGTAGAGCGCGCCGTGCGGCTTGATGTGCTGCAGGGACATGCCGTTGAGGCGGGCGAACTCACGCAGGGCACCGAGCTGATAGAGCATGTCGTTGACCAGTTCGATGGCCGGCGCGTTGAGATGGCGGCGGCCGAAGCCGACCAGGTCGCGAAAGCCGGGATGTGCGCCGATGGCAACGCCGTGTTGCCGGGCCTGCTCCACCGTACGCCGCATGGTGTTGGGATCGCCCGCGTGAAAGCCGGTGGCGATGTTGGCTGAACTGATCAGGGGCAGGATGGCCGCATCGACGCCATCGCCGATGGTCCAGGGGCCGAAGCCTTCGCCCATGTCCGAATTCAGGTCGATTGTTTTCATCTGGTGGTCTCCGGTGCTGTCGGAATCAGCACGTGAAACCGAGTATAGAAATCGTCAACGGTATTGGACAGATGTATTATCAGAGGGCTTGATATCGAAAAATCCGATAGCTTATGAAGGGCATCAAACATGGCCATCACCCTCCGGCAGATTCGTTATTTCGTGGCCACTGCGGAAGTGGGGCAGATTTCGCAGGCGGCGATCCATCTGCATATTTCGCAATCGTCCGTCACCAGTGCCATCCAGGAACTGGAGGCCTTGCTGGGGGCACCGCTGTTCATCCGCTCGCCGCAGGGGATGATCCTCACCGACAGCGGGCGGCATTTCCTCAACCATGCGTATTCGATCCTGCGCAGCGTGGACGATGCGATGAAGAGCCCCTTGCCCGACAACACGGCCAGCGGCAGTTTGCGGGTGGCGGCCAGCTATACGGTGCTGGGATATTTCTTGCCGCACCATCTGCAGCGGCTGTCGCAGTCCTATCCGGGCATCAAGATCCACGTGCATGAGAAGGAGCGCGCGGAGATCGAGCAGAGCCTGGTGGAGGGCGAGATCGACATGGCGGTGGTGCTGACATCCAATTTGCGTCACCGCGAGATCGCCTACGAGACCTTGTTCGGATCAGTGCGCCGACTGTGGCTACCGGCGCGTCATCCGCTGGGCGAGCGCTCGGTGGTGAATCTCTCGGAGGTAGCCAATGAGCCCTTCATCCTGCTGACGGTGGACGAGGCCGACAAGACCGCGCTGCGGTACTGGAATCAAAGCGGACGCAAGCCCAACATCATCATGCGGACCAGTTCCATCGAGGCGGTGCGCAGCATGGTGGCCAATGGGTCGGGGGTGGCGATCTTGTCGGACCTGGTGTATCGCCCGTGGTCGCTGGAAGGATTGCGCATCGAGACGGTGCTGCTGATGGATCATGTGCCGGCCATGAATGTGGGGCTGGCCTGGCGCAAGGGGGTGACGTTTACGCCGGCCATGGAGGCGGTGCGGGAGTATTTCAGGCAGTCGTTTTTGACGCCGCAGTTGAGTAGTGGGAGGCGGTGAGAACTTGATTCGCGGCTGTGGAGAATCACTTCATCGTTGCTGGCCGAGGCCGTTGCTTTGGCCGCTGCAGCAAGCGTTGCGGCTGCCAGTCATTGGCACGCAGGGCGGCAATGCGCTGTTCGGCGTTGTTGCGCTTGATGCGGCAGATTGTCATGAAAGCACGGAAGATGCTGCCCAAAGTGCCGGCGCTGATCATAGTTGAAACCCGTCATTCATTGAATGCTGGTCATTCAGGCGATCGCTTGAATGCCTTTCTTTTCCACCACCGTCAGCAGACGCAAAGCTGGGCCACCGGGTTTCTTGATGCCGCGTTCCCAGTCGGAGACCAGATTCCTGCTCACGTTCAAATAGAGTGCAAAGATCGGTTGCGACAGGTGCTCACGCTCCCGCAGCGCGCGGATACGTTCAGGCGGCATCGGTTGTATCGGCGTAAGACAGCTTTCGTCGAACTCGCGCATGGTCTGCTTGTCGATGGCGCCGATTTCGTGCAACGCTTCCATCGTTTCGTGAATCGCCGCATAGGCTTGGCTACGATATTTCTTGGCCATATCCATTTACCTCCGTCAATTGCCTCTGGTCGATCAGTGCGGCAAGCTGCTTTTCCGATAGCTTGAGCACATGCAGAGCCGCTCTTTTGAACGTGGCCTCTTCATCACCATCGATATTGTCGCGGTCGCTCTTTTCGAACCCATAGATGAAAAAGGCTCGCTCACTCGTCCGATACAACACGATGGTGCGGATACCACCTGATTTTCCTTGTCCGGCTCGCGCAACGCGCTGCTTGATGACGCCGCCTCCAAGGTCTGCATCAACGAGCCCGCGCTCGGCTCGGGCGATGGCGTCCAGGAGTGCCGTATTCGTGATGCCGTGTTTGCGGCTGAACCGCTCGAACCAGGCGTTCATGAAAATGCGCATGCAGTTGCCTTATCAATAAAATATAACACAAAGTATTATATTTTTAGATAAAGCTCGGGAATACGTCCGCTACGCGCAACGGCGTACAACGGCGGCGAATAATAAAAAACCCCGAAATAATTCGGGGTTCAGGGGAGAGGGCTTGATTGAATCTGGGTTCAGACGTTGAACAAGAAATTCATCACATCCCCATCCTTGACCACATACTCCTTGCCTTCCGCGCGCATCTTGCCCGCTTCCTTGGCACCGGCCTCACCCTTGAAGGCAATGAAGTCCTCAAAGGCAATGGTCTGCGCACGGATGAAGCCGCGTTCGAAGTCGGTGTGGATCACGCCAGCCGCCTGCGGGCCGGTCGCGCCCACCGGCACCGTCCAGGCACGCACTTCCTTGACGCCAGCGGTGAAGTAGGTCTGCAGGCCCAGCAGCCTGAAGGCCGCGCGGATCAGGCGATCCAGGCCCGGCTCTTCCATGCCCATGTCGGCCAGGAAGTCAGCCTTGTCGGCGTCGTCCAGGTCGGCGATCTCGGCTTCGATGGCGGCGCAGATGGCCACGATGGGCGCGTTCTGCTCCTTGGCGTAGGCGGTCAGCTGGTCCAGCAGCGGGTTGTCGGTGAAACCGCTATCCGACACGTTGGCCACGTACATCGCCGGCTTGGCCGTGATCAGGCACAGCGGCTTGATCAGCAGCATCTCTTCGGCATCCAGGCCCAGCGCGCGCACCGGCTTGGCTTCGTCCAGCGCCGGCATGATGCGCTCCAGCAGGGCCACCAGCTTGGCGGCATCCTTGTCGCCGGAACGGGCCTTCTTCTGTTCGCGGTGGATGGCCTTCTCGACCGTGCCCATGTCGGCCAGCGCCAGTTCGGTCTGGATCACGGCGATGTCGTCCAGCGGGCTCACGCGGCCGGCCACGTGGATCACGTTCGGATCTTCGAAACAACGCACCACGTTGACGATGGCGTCCGTCTCGCGGATGTGCGACAGGAACTGGTTGCCCAAACCTTCACCCTTGGAGGCACCCGCCACCAGGCCGGCGATGTCCACGAATTCCACCGTCGCCGGCAGGATGCGCTCGGGCTTGACGATCTCGGCCAGCGCCTTCAGACGCGGATCGGGCACTTCCACGATGCCGACGTTGGGCTCGATGGTGCAGAACGGATAGTTCTCGGCGGCGATGCCCGCCTTGGTCAGCGCGTTGAAAAGAGTGGACTTACCGACGTTGGGCAGACCCACGATGCCGCATTTGAGGCTCATGACAGATTCTTCCGAAAGCAAAACCGACATTGTAGCAAGCCGCACGCCCCAAGCCCCAGCTTTGCGATGCATCCTTCCGCAACCCCGCCCTGTGGTATCTCCCCATCACTGTTACCATGCGAGCCTTGATTCGCTTACCAGGTATTGCATGCAATGCAGCATTTCGTTGCAGGCGCGCCACGCAATGAGAATTTATTTTCATATGCAATATATCACTGACTCATTCGTCATCTAGTTGGCGGCAGGAAATAGTGGCTATTTGTAGTGAACCTGCTGCTAACTTGTAAAGAACGGGGCTTTTCGGCGGCTGTGATTTGCAGGCTGTATTGCCTTCTTGAAAGCGATTTGTAAAATTTGCTCTACAATGTCGGTTTTCCCAAATCCTCAAAGAATCCCTTTGCCTGCTTTGACTAATATCGTCGAAATCCGCGATCTGCATTTCCGTTATGGCGACCGGCCTATCCTGACCGGTCTGCAGATGGACTTCCCGCGCGGCAAGGTGGTGGCAGTGATGGGCGGTTCCGGTTCCGGCAAGACCACCATCCTGCGCCTGATCGGCGGGCAGCTGCAGCCGCAAGAGGGCAGGGTGGAAGTCGATGGCGAGAACGTGCCTTCGCTGGCGACCCGACAACTGTACGTGTTGCGCCGCAAGATGGGCATGCTGTTCCAGAACGGCGCGCTCTTTACCGACATGACGGTGTTCGACAACGTGGCCTTCCCGCTGCGCGAGCATACAGACCTGGATGAAACGCTCATCCGCGACCTGGTGCTGATGAAGTTGAACGCCGTGGGCCTGCGCAATGCCGCCTCGCTCAAGCCCGCCGAGATCTCCGGCGGCATGGCGCGCCGCGTGGCGCTGGCACGTGCCATCGCGCTCGATCCGGCCCTGATCATGTATGACGAACCCTTCGCCGGGCTCGATCCGATTTCCATGGGCGTGACCGCCAACCTGATTCGCCGGCTCAACGATGCCCTGGGCTCGACCTCGATCCTGGTGTCGCACGATGTCAACGAGTCCTTTGCCATTGCCGACTATGTGTATTTCCTGTCGGCCGGCAAGATCGTGGCGCAGGGCACACCCCAAGAGATGCGCGAATCCACCGATCCCTATGTGAAGCAATTTGTCCATGCCCAGGCCGATGGCCCGGTGCCCTTCCACTATCCCGGCAAGTCGCTGGCCGAGGACCTGGGCCTGGGAGGTGCAGCGTGATCGCCGGTTTCGTCAGCGGCTTGGGCCGCAGCGTGCGCGAGTTCGTGGTCGGCGTGGGTTTTGCCGCGCGCATGTTCATCAACATGCTGGGCGCGTCCCTGGGCCTGCTGCGCCGCCCGCGCCTCATCACCGACCAGATCCACTTCATCGGCAATTATTCGCTGGTGATCATCACGGTATCGGGCCTGTTCGTGGGCTTCGTGCTGGGTCTGCAAGGGTATTACACGCTTAACAAGTATGGTTCGGAACAGGCCCTGGGCCTGCTGGTGGCCCTGTCGCTGACCCGTGAGCTGGGTCCGGTGGTGACGGCCCTGCTCTTTGCCGGCCGCGCCGGGACCTCGCTGACCGCCGAAATCGGCCTGATGAAGGCCGGCGAGCAACTCTCGGCCATGGAAATGATGGCGGTGAACCCGCTGCAACGCGTGGTGGCCCCGCGCTTCTGGGCTGGCGTGATCGCCATGCCGGTGCTGGCGGCCATCTTCAGCGCCGTCGGTGTGCTGGGCGGCTATGTGGTCGGCGTGCTGCTGATCGGCGTGGATGACGGTGCGTTCTGGTCGCAGATGCAGGGCGGCGTGGATGTGTGGAATGACATCGCCAATGGCGTGTTGAAGAGCATCGTCTTCGGTATCGCCGTCACCTTCGTGGCGCTGTTCCAGGGTTATGAAGCCCAGCCGACGCCCGAAGGCGTGGCCCGGGCTACGACCCGGACCGTGGTGATCGCCTCGCTGACCGTGCTGGGCCTGGATTTCCTGCTGACGGCGCTGATGTTCAGCTGAGTCGCCGCAGTACTTGGACAAGCGCCCGCTCGGGGCGCAATGATGTGAATAAAAGGGTAGAAAAAGGGTTCAATATGCAACGTAAATCTCTGGATGCCTGGGTAGGAATCTTCGTGCTGGCCGGTGTGGCCGCGCTGGCGTTCCTGGCGCTGAAGGTCGGCAACATGAGCTCGATGTCCTTCGGCCAGAAGACCTATGCCCTCAAGGCCAATTTTGACAACATCGGCGGCCTGAAGTCGCGCGCGGCCGTCAAGAGCGCCGGGGTGGTGGTGGGCCGTGTCGATTCGATCCGCTTCGATGACCAGACCTTCCGCGCGGTGGTCACGCTGAACATGGACGAGGGGTACAAATTCCCCAAGGACAGTTCGGCCAAGATCCTGACCTCCGGTCTGTTGGGTGAACAATACATCGGCATCGAGCCAGGCGGCGATACTGCTAACCTGGCCTCGGGCGATACGATTAAGATGACACAATCCGCTATCGTGCTGGAAAACCTGATCGGTCAATTCCTGTACAGCAAGGCGGCAGAGGGAAAGGATGATTCCAAATGAATCAAATGAATAAAAAAACCATCAACACCGCCTATGCAGGTCGTCTCGGCGCCTTCGCCCTGGCCGCCGCCGCCCTGACGGGCTGCGCCAGCACCGCCAACAATGCGAATGATCCACTGGAAGGCTTCAACCGCACCATGTTCAGCTTCAACGACACGGTCGACAAAGTCGCCCTGAAGCCGGCCGCCCAAGCTTACGACACCGTGGTGCCGACCCCGATCCAGCATGGCGTGGGCAACTTCTTCGGCAACATCGGCGATGTCTGGTCGTCCATCAACCAGCTGCTGCAGGGCCGTATCGAACAGGGTGTCTCGACCTTCATGCGCGTGGCCATCAACACCACCTTCGGCCTGGGTGGCGTGCTGGACGTGGCGACCGAAGCCCGCCTGCCGCGTGAGAAATCCGATTTCGGCCAGACCCTGGGCAAGTGGGGCGTAGGCTCCGGTCCCTACGTGGTGCTGCCGTTCTTCGGCCCGTCCACCCTGCGCGACACCGCCGGCATGCCGGTGGACCTGTACGGCGACCTGTGGACCTACAAGCGTCCGGTCCGCTGGCGCAACGTCGGTGCGGTGGTGCGCATCGTCGACCGCCGTGCCCAGTTGCTGGATGCCTCGACCCTGCTGGAAGATGCTGCGCTGGACAAGTACGACTTCGTGCGCGATGCCTATCTGCAACGCCGCCAGAGCCAGATCGACGGTGCCTCCGGCGGCCGCGAGCAGAAGGAAGAAGCCATCAAGCCTTGATGGCCGATGGCTTTCCCCCGCCGTGCGGGGGGGAGGCCGCGGTTGCACCTGCGGCGCTGCAGTCTGGTCTTGAAATGCGGGCCAACTGCCCAATCTGCGCTGTCTGCCCAGTTTTTCTGTCCTCTCCGGACAATCTGTAACATCCGTGCCGAACTGTGACGGCGCGGGAACCCCGCTCCCGGGCGGGTTTCGAAGGACTTGCCGGCTGCCGTCGGCGCGCTGTACTGCGCGGCGCCCTTGGCGGCCCCGGCACCTCCTGCTGACTCGAATGGAAAACCGACTTATGAAGATGCTTACCAAACTTTTCGCCATTGCCGCCCTGGCTGTTCCCGCGCTGTTCTTCTCGGGCGCCGCGTCCGCCCAGGAAGCCCCGGATGCGCTGGTCAAGCGCATCAGCTCGGAAGTGCTGGATACCGCCAAGAACGACAAGGATATCCAGGCCGGCAACAACGCCCGCATCATGCAGCTGGTGGAACAGAAGATCCTGCCCTACGTCGACTTCGAGCGCATGACCCAGCTGGCCGCCGGCCGCTACTGGCGCCAGGCCACCCCGGAACAGCAGAAGCAGCTGATCACCCAGTTCCGCAGCCTGCTGGTGTTCACCTACTCCGGCGCGCTGTCGCAGGTGCGTGACCAGAAGATCGAATTCAAGCCGCTGCGCGCCGCCCCCACCGATACCGAAGTGGAAGTGAACTCGCAGGTGATCTCCTCGCGCGGTGGCGAGCCCATCCAGCTGAGCTATCGCCTGGAAAAGAAGGCCGACGGCTGGAAGCTTTATGACGTTAACGTGCTGGGCGCCTGGCTGGTGGAGGCCTATCGCGGTACCTTCTCCAACGAGATCAACAAGGGCGGCATCGACGGCCTGATCAAGGCGCTGACCGACAAGAACCAGCAGCTGGCCGCACGCGGTAACGGCAAGAAGTAAGCCGGAAACAAGCCGTTATCGTTCATCGACCCATCTCCCGAACCGAAAGAACGCATCATGTTCAAGCCCGGCGCCTCGCTGACCTTCTCCAATGCCAGTACCGTCCTGCGCGAGGGCCTCTCGGCCATCGCCGCCGGCCAGGCCAGCATTGATGTCAGCGAGGTGGCCGTGGTCGATTCCTCGGCCGTGGCGACCCTCCTGGCCTGGCGGCGTGCCGCCGCAGGCCGTGGTGCCGCACTGGATTTCGGCCCCTTGCCGGCCAACCTGCAGAGCCTGGCTGATCTCTACGGCGTGACCGCCCTCTTGCAAGGTGCAGCCGCGCCGACCTCCGCTACCGATCGACATCACTGATCGCCTTTCCCTTGCGGCCCGGGCTCCCGGGTACCGGGAAGCCTGTGCTGCGGCGGCCCGGAATATCGAATTCCCCTATAATCGAAGGTTTTGCAGGCGCGCTGGCGGCGTTGGCACGCGGATTCCGTTTCCGCCAGGTACTCTCCCGCCCGTCGACATCAGCAAGACTTTCCGGCTATTTCATAGCACAACGACAACATGACTGCGCCCCATGCTTCCCCTGTTGGGAGTGGCGCGGCCAAGGCGAGGCGGACAGCGGATTCCCTGGTGGAACTCCTGGCTCCTTATTTCTTTCAGGCAAGTAACGTATTGAACGGGCGAGGCAATGGCCGCTCTCCAAATCACAGACATCAAGAAGCGCTACCAGTCCCTGCAGGCGCTGGGTGGCGTGTCGCTGGCAATCGAAGAAGGTGAATTCTTCGGTCTGCTCGGCCCCAACGGCGCCGGCAAGACCACGTTGATCTCCATCATCGCGGGCCTCAACCGGGCCGATTCCGGTTCGGTCACCATTCACGGACATGACGTGGTCAGCGACTATCGCGGGGCCCGCATGAACCTGGGCGTGGTACCGCAGGAACTGGTCTTCGATCCCTTCTTCACCGTGCGCGAGACCTTGCGCATGCAGTCCGGCTATTTCGGCCTGACCAACAATGACAAGTGGATCGACGAGGTCATGGAAAACCTCGACCTCACCAACAAGGCCGATACCAACATGCGCGCGCTCTCCGGCGGCATGAAGCGGCGCGTGCTGGTGGCCCAGGCGCTGGTGCACAAGCCGCCGGTCATCGTGCTCGATGAACCGACTGCCGGGGTGGACGTGGAACTGCGCCAGACCCTGTGGCAGTTCATCGGCCGCCTCAACCGCGAGGGGCATACCATCGTGCTGACCACGCACTACCTGGAAGAAGCCCAGGCCCTGTGCAATCGTATTGCCATGCTCAAATTCGGCAAGGTGGTGGCGCTGGATTCGACCGATGCGCTGATCCGCCGCATCTCCGGTTCGCAGATGGTGCTGCGCCTGAAGCGCGGCAGCCTGCCCGATGGCTTGAAGGCGCTGGTCACCCATCCCGAAGAGCTGCTGGCCGGCAATGCCGCCAACAAATACACGCTGCGCGTGAATGACTACAAGGAAGTCGAACCCATCCTGGCCACGCTGCGCGCCTCGGGCGCGGAGATCGACGATCTGCAATTGCAGCAGGCCGACCTGGAAGACGTCTTCATCCAGATCATGGGAGATGAAAAATGATCGGTTTCCGTACCCTGTTCTACAAGGAAATCCTGCGTTTCTGGAAGGTCGCCACCCAGACCATCACGGCACCCATCGTCACGGCCCTGCTGTACCTGCTGATTTTCGGCCACGTGCTGCAGGACCGCGTGCAGGTCTATCCGGGCGTGAACTACACCGGCTTCCTGGTGCCGGGCCTGGTGATGATGAGCGTGCTGCAGAATGCCTTTGCCAACAGCTCGTCCTCGCTGATCCAGTCCAAGATCACCGGCAACCTGGTGTTCGTGCTGCTGACCCCGCTGTCGCACTGGGAGCTGTTCGGCGGCTACGTGCTGGCGGCCGTGGTGCGCGGCCTGATGGTCGGTGCCGGTGTCTTTGTGGTGACCGTCTGGTTCGGCCACCTGGACTTCGTGGCGCCCCTGTGGATCCTGGTGTTCGCTCTCCTCGGCGCCGGCATCCTGGGCACCATGGGTTTGATCGCCGGCATCTGGGCCGAGAAGTTCGACCAGCTGGCGGCGTTCCAGAATTTCCTGATCGTGCCGCTGACCTTCCTGGCCGGCGTGTTCTATTCGATACACTCGCTGCCCCCGTTCTGGCAGGCGGTATCGCATTTCAACCCGTTTTTTTATATGATCGACGGTTTTCGCTACGGCTTCTTCGGCCAGTCCGACATTCCCCCCATGACCAGCCTCGGTATCGTCGCCGTGTTCTTCGTGGCGCTGTCGACCCTGGCCGTACGCATGCTCAAGAGCGGCTACAAGCTGCGCGCAGGTTCGCATTGAATACGCCGCGCCCCGCCATCTCCCCCATTCCCGTGAAGAGCCTCAACATGCTACCCACACCTGAACTCGTCAAAAGCTATATCGCCGCCGGCCTCGACTGCCAGCACCTGGAAGTGGAGGGTGATGGCCAGCACTTCACCGCCGTCATCGTCGCCGAGGCTTTCGCCGGCAAGCGCCTGATCCAGCGCCATCAGCTGGTCTATGCCGCCCTGGGCGACCGCATGCGTGAAGAAATCCATGCCTTGTCGATGAAGACCCTGACCCCCGAAGAATTCCAGAAATAAGGCAACACGATGGACAAGCTTTTGATCCGTGGCGGCAAGCGCCTCTCCGGTGACGTCACCATTTCCGGTGCCAAGAACGCCGCCCTGCCCATCCTGTGCGCAGGCCTGCTCACCGATGGCGACCTGGTGCTCTCCAATGTGCCGCACCTGCAGGACGTGGTCACCATTACCAAGCTGATGAGCCAGATGGGCCTGCGCGTGCGCGAGAACGGCGAGCAGCTGGTCCTGAACGGCAACGACATCACCCGCCCGGAAGCGCCGTATGAGCTGGTCAAGACCATGCGTGCCTCGATCCTGGTGCTGGGCCCCTTGCTGGCGCGCTTCGGCCAGGCCAAGGTATCGCTGCCCGGCGGTTGCGCTATCGGTTCACGTCCGGTGGACCAGCACATCAAGGGACTGCAGGCGATGGGCGCGGAAATTCACATCGAGGCCGGCTACATCCATGCCAAGGCCAAGCGCCTGAAGGGCGCGCGCATCGTCACCGACATGATCACCGTGACCGGCACCGAGAACCTCTTGATGGCCGCCGCCCTGGCCGATGGTGAAACCGTGCTGGAAAACGCCGCGCGCGAGCCGGAAGTGGGCGACCTGGCCCACCTGCTGGTGAAGATGGGCGCCAAGATTGAAGGCATCGGTACCGACCGCCTGGTGATCCAGGGGGTGGAGAAGCTGCACGGCGCCGAGCACGAAGTCATCGCCGACCGTATCGAGACCGGCACTTTCCTGTGCGCTGTCGCGGCCACCGGCGGCGACGTGACCCTGCACCGCACCCGCGCCGGATTGCTGGATGCCGCCATGGACAAGCTGCGCGATGCCGGTGCCATCCTCACTTCAGGTGAAGACTGGATCCGTATCCAGATGGCGCGGCGTCCCAAGGCGGTGAGCTTCCGTACCACCGAATATCCGGGCTTCCCGACTGACATGCAGGCGCAGTTCATGGCCTTGAACTGCCTGGCCGAAGGCACCAGCCACGTCACCGAAACGATTTTCGAGAACCGCTTCATGCACGTCCAGGAATTGAATCGCCTGGGTGCGGCCATCGATGTGGAAGGCAATACCGCCATCGTCAGCGGCGTGGAAAAATTCCTCGGTGCACCCGTGATGGCGACCGACCTGCGCGCTTCGGCCTCGCTGGTCATCGCCGGCCTGGCTGCGCAAGGCGAGACCGTGGTGGAGCGCATCTACCACCTCGACCGCGGCTATGACCGCATGGAAGCCAAGCTGTCGGCCATCGGTGCCGATATTGAACGCATCAAGTAATTGACGGACCCCAGAAAACGCACACCATCATGACCCAACAACTGACGCTGGCGCTGTCCAAGGGCCGTATCTTCGAAGAGACCCTGCCGCTGCTCAAGGCTGCCGGCATCACCGTGGCCGAGGATCCCGAATCTTCGCGCAAGCTGATCCTGCCGACCAATGACCCCGACGTGCGCGTCATCATCGTGCGCGCCTCGGACGTGCCGACCTACGTGCAATACGGCGCGGCCGATTTCGGCGTGGCCGGCAAGGATGTGCTGATGGAACACGGCGGTGAAGGCCTGTACCAGCCCATCGACCTCAACATCGCCAAATGCCGCCTGTCGGTGGCGGTGCAGGAAGGTTTCGACTACGCCAATGCGGTGCGCCAGGGTGCGCGCCTGCGCGTGGTGACCAAGTACGTCAACACCGCGCGCGAGCACTTCGCCGCCAAGGGCGTGCACGTGGACCTGATCAAGCTGTATGGCTCGATGGAACTGGGCCCGCTGGTGGGCCTGTCGGACGCCATCGTCGACCTGGTCAGCACCGGTGGTACGCTGCGTGCCAACAAGCTGGTGGAAGTCGAGCACATCATCGACATCTCTTCGCGCCTGGTGGTGAACCAGGCTGCGCTGAAGTTGAAGCGCGAGCGCCTGCAGCCGATTCTCGATGCCTTCGAGAAGGCCTCCAAGGCCAAGTAATCCCACGACCCCAGATATCTTCGCAGAGCAGGTGAGACCATGAGCATTGCCATCCGAAAACTCGATTCCGCCGAAGCCGGCTTCCGTGAAAAGCTGTCGGCCGTGCTGGCCTTTGAAGCCAGTGAAGATGAGGCCATCGATCGCGCTGCAGCGACCATCCTGGCCGACGTGAAGGCGCGCGGCGATGTCGCCGTACTGGAATACACCCAGCGCTTCGACCGCCTGCAGGCCGCTTCCGTGGCTGGCCTGGAAATCGGCAAGGATGCCCTGCAAGCCGCACTGGCCGGCCTGCCCGAGGCACGCCGCCATGCGCTGCAGACCGCCGCCGACCGCGTGCGCGCTTATCACGAGCGCCAGAAGAAGGAATGCGGCTCGGATGGTTTCCTGTATCGCGAAGCCGATGGCACCGAACTGGGCCAGAAGGTCACGCCGCTGGATCGCGTGGGCATCTACGTGCCGGGCGGCAAGGCCGCCTATCCTTCGTCGGTATTGATGAATGCTATTCCGGCCAAGGTGGCCGGTGTGCAGGAAGTCATCATGGTCGTGCCGACCCCGGATGGCGTGAAGAATGAACTGGTGCTGGCCGCAGCCGCCATTGCCGGCGTGGACCGTGTCTTCACCATCGGTGGTGCGCAAGCCGTGGGTGCGCTGGCCTATGGCACCGCCACCATCCCGCAGGTGGACAAGATCGTCGGGCCCGGCAATGCCTACGTGGCCGCCGCCAAGCGCCGCGTGTTTGGCGTGGTCGGCATCGACATGATCGCCGGACCTTCGGAGATCCTGGTGATCTGCGATGGCGCCACCGATCCCGACTGGATCGCCATGGACCTGTTCTCGCAAGCCGAGCACGACGAGCTGGCGCAATCCATCCTGCTGTGCCCGGATGCGGATTACATCGCCAAGGTGGAAGCCTCGATAAACCGGCTGCTGGAAGACATGCCGCGCAAGGACGTGATCCGCACGTCGCTCACCGACCGGGGCGCCCTGGTCAAGGTGCGCGACATGGAAGAAGCCTGCGAGATCGCCAACATGATCGCCGCCGAGCACCTGGAGATCTCCGCCCAGGAGCCGCAGCAGTGGGCGGACCGGATCCGTCACGCCGGTGCCATGTTCCTGGGGCGCTTCTCCTCCGAATCGCTGGGCGACTACTGCGCCGGTCCCAACCACGTGCTGCCAACTTCGCGCACGGCACGCTTCTCCTCGCCGCTGGGCGTGTATGACTTCCAGAAGCGTTCGAGCATCATCCGCGTCTCGGAAGAGGGCGCGCAGACGCTGGGCAAGATCGCCGCCGAGCTGGCCTACGGTGAAGGCTTGCAGGCCCACGCCCGCTCGGCCGAACTGCGGCTCAGGAAGTGACATGATGACCGCCGCCACCGACTCCCTCGCAGGTGCCGGCTGGCTGGACCGCGTATTCTGCGAGGATGCGCTCTCGGCCACCGCTGGCCTGGCGCGCATTCCCGATGGCAGCATCGACCTGATGATCGCCGATCCGCCCTATGGGCTGGGCAAGGATTACGGCAACGATTCCGACAAGCTCGATACCGCTGCTTACCTGTCGTGGACAGAACAGTGGATCGATGCCGCGCTGCCCAAGTTGAAGCCCAATGGCAGTCTCTATATTTTCCTGACCTGGCGCAATTCGCCGGAAATCTTCGTGATGCTCAAGCAGCGCATGACCATGGTCAACGAGATCATCTGGGATCGCCGCGTGCCCTCCATGGGCGGCAGCACCCGGCGCTATTCCTCGGTGCATGACACCATCGGTTTCTTCGCGCGGGCCAAGGATTATTTCTTTGATCTCGATGCCATCCGCATTCCCTACGATGCCCAGACCAAGAAGGCGCGTTCACGCTCCATCTTCGTCGGGGCCAAGTGGCTGGAAATGGGCTACAACCCCAAGGATGTGTGGAGCGTCTCCCGCCTGCATCGCGAACATAAAGAGCGCGCCGACCATCCCACGCAAAAACCCCTGGAAGTGGTGGAGCGCATGGTCAAAGCCTCATGCCCGCCCGGCGGCGTGGTGCTCGATCCCTTCATGGGCAGCGGCACCACGGCCGTGGCAGCGCGCCGTTGCGGGCGCCACTTCACCGGGTTTGAACTCAATCCCGATTATTGCGAACTGATCCGCCAGCGTCTCGACGCTCTCGATGCGCCGGCGCCTGCGAGCCTAGATGATGAATCCCTCCAAGCCTGAGACCGTGGACGAGCTGGTAGCCAACGTGATCCGCCCGCTGGTGCGCGGCTGGCAGTCCTATCACGTGCCATCGGCCGACGGGATGGTCAAGCTCGATGCCATGGAAAATCCCTACCTGCTGCCACCGGCCTTGCGTGAGGAACTGGCGCAGCGGCTGGCCGCACTGGAACTGAACCGCTATCCGGTGCCGTCCTATACCCGCCTCAAAGCCGCCATCTGCGCGCAACTGGGTGTGCCTGCGGGCTATGACGTCCTGCTGGGCAATGGTTCGGATGAGCTCATCACCATGCTCTCGGTGGCCTGTGCCATCCCGGGGCGGACCATCCTGGCGCCGGAACCGGGCTTCGTCATGTATGGCGTCTCCGCAAAAATGGCCGGGCTGGATTATGTGGGCGTGCCATTGCGTGCGGACCTGACGCTGGACCTGCCCGCGATGCTGGGGGCCATCGAGGCGCACAAGCCGGTCATCACCTGGCTGGGCTATCCCAACAATCCGACCGGCACGCTCTATCCGATGGCCGACGTGCTGCGCATCATCGAAGCGGCCGCGCCCTATGGCCTGGTGGTGGTGGACGAGGCCTACCAGCCTTTTGCCGCCTCCACGCTCATGCCGGCATTGCCGCAGCACAACAACCTGGTGGTGATGCGCACCGTCTCCAAGCTGGGGCTGGCGGGCATCCGCCTGGGCTACCTGTCGGCGGCCCCGGCGCTGTTGCGCGAATTGGACAAGGTACGTCCGCCCTACAACATCAACATGCTCACCGAAACCGCGGCGCTGTTCGTGCTGGAGCACCTGCAGGTACTGGAGGCGCAGGCGGCGCAGCTGCGTGAGGCGCGCAGCGTGCTGGCGGCCGAACTGGCGGCGCTGGAGGGGGTGGAGGTGTTCCCTTCGGCGGCCAATTTCAGCCTGATCCGCGTCCCGGATGCCGATAAAGTCTGCGCCGCCTTGCTGGCGCGCAGGGTACTTGTCAAAAATGCCGGTAGAATGCACGTATTGCTGCAAAACTGTTTGCGCATTACCGTCAGCACGGATGAAGAAAACGCCATCTTCCTGACGGCCCTGAAAGATGCACTGCGCGAGCAGTGAAGGTTTGAAGGTCCACCGCAGGCAAGCAGGCATCACGCATTACCAACGATAGAACCCCGTCCAACCCCGACCATGTCTACACCGAGAACCGCCGAAGTCGTCCGCAATACCAACGAGACGCAGATCCGCGTTGCGATCAACCTGGATGGCACCGGCCAGCAGAAGCTGGATACCGGCGTGCCCTTCCTGGATCACATGCTGGACCAGATCGCCCGCCACGGCCTGATCGACCTGGACATCCACGCCAAGGGCGACCTGCACATCGACGCGCACCATACGGTGGAAGACGTGGGCATCACCCTGGGCATGGCGTTTGCCAAGGCCATCGGCGACAAGAAGGGCATCCGCCGCTACGGCCACGCCTACGTGCCGCTGGACGAAGCCCTGTCGCGCGTGGTGATCGATTTCTCCGGCCGTCCCGGCCTGGAATACCACATTCCCTTTACCCGCTCGATGATCGGTTCCTTCGATGTGGACCTGACCAGCGAGTTCTTCCACGGTTTCGTCAATCATGCGCAGGTGACCCTGCACGTGGACAACCTGCGTGGCGTGAATGCCCACCACCAGGCCGAAACCGTGTTCAAGGCCTTCGGCCGCGCGCTGCGCATGGCCGTGGAACTCGATCCGCGCGCTGCGGGTACGATTCCGTCCACCAAGGGCAGCCTGTAAAACGCAGGGTATCGCTAACTCATCTGGGTTTTCCGGCGCGCGAGCGCCGTTCAATGTCGCCATGAATAAAATTGTTGTAGTCGATTACGGCATGGGCAACCTGCGCTCGGTGGCGCAGGCGCTGCGCCATGTCGCGCCTGAAGCCGACGTGCGCATCTCCGGCGAGGTCGCCGATATCCGCGCCGCCGACCGCGTGGTCCTGCCCGGCCAGGGTGCCATGCCCGATTGCATGCGCAGCCTGCGTGAATCGGGCGTGCAGGATGCGGTCCTGGAAGCGTCCCGTACCAAGCCGCTGTTCGGTGTGTGCGTGGGCGAGCAGATGCTGTTCGACTGGAGTGAAGAAGGCGACACGCCCGGCCTGGGCCTGTTGCCCGGCAAGGTCGTACGCTTCGAGCTCGAAGGCGTGCGCCAGGATGATGGATCGCTGTTCAAGGTGCCGCAGATGGGCTGGAACCATGTGCACCAGACCAGCGCCCATCCGCTGTGGGAAGGGATCGCCGATAACGCCTTCTTCTATTTTGTCCACAGCTATTACGCCGTCCCGGCCGAATCGTCGCAGATCGTTGGGCAGACTCCCTATGGCCGTGACTTCGCCTGTGCCGTGGCCCGCGATAATATCTTTGCAACCCAGTTCCACCCGGAAAAAAGTGCCTCGGCGGGTTTGCAGCTGTATCGGAATTTCGTACACTGGAAACCTTGATTTTTTGCCTTTCAGGCAAGAACCTCGCCGCAGACCGTCGCCAACCCTTCTTTTTTACTGACTAGTCATCCCCTAGCCATGCTGCTCATACCCGCCATCGACCTGAAAGACGGTCATTGCGTACGCCTCAAACAAGGTGATATGGACCAAGCCACCGTTTTCTCCGAAGATCCGGCGGAAATGGCCCTGCACTGGCTCAAGCAGGGCGCGCGCCGCCTGCACCTGGTGGACCTCAACGGTGCCTTCGCCGGCAAGCCCAAGAACGAGGCGGCGGTCAAGGCCATCTTGAAGGCGGTCGCCAGCTTCGCCGAAGAGAACGACGTCGAGGAAATCCCGGTGCAACTCGGTGGCGGCATCCGCGACCTGGACACCATCGAACGCTACCTGGACGACGGCCTCTCCTACATCATCATCGGCACCGCCGCGGTGAAGAATCCCGGCTTCCTGCATGACGCCTGCAGCGCTTTCCCCGGCCAGATCATCGTGGGCCTGGATGCCAAGGACGGCAAGGTTGCCACCGATGGCTGGAGCAAGCTGTCCGGCCACGAAGTGGTGGACCTGGCGCAGAAGTTCGAAGGCTATGGCTGCGAAGCCATCGTCTACACCGACATCGGCCGCGACGGCATGATGGGCGGCGTCAACATCGAGGCCACGGTGCGCCTGGCCCAGGCCGTGACCATTCCCATCATCGCCTCCGGCGGCGTGCACCATGTGGGCGACGTCGAGGCGCTGTGCCGGGTCGAGGATGAAGGCATCGAAGCCGTCATCTGCGGCCGCTCCATCTACGAAGGAACGCTGGACCTGCGCAGCGGCCAGGATCGTGCGGATGAACTGACGCGCGAACTGGAAGCCAACCGCCTGTCCGGCAGCAAATAACATGGCCCTTGCAAAACGCATCATCCCTTGCCTGGACGTGACCGCGGGTCGCGTGGTCAAGGGCGTCAACTTCCTGGAGCTGCGCGATGCCGGCGATCCGGTCGAGATCGCGCGCCGCTACGATGAGCAGGGTGCCGATGAGCTGACCTTCCTCGACATCACCGCGTCCTCCGATGGCCGCGACCTGATCCTGGACATCATCGAAGCCGTAGCCTCGCAGGTCTTCATCCCCCTGACGGTGGGTGGGGGCGTGCGCGCGGTGGAAGATGTGCGTCGCCTGCTCAACGCCGGCGCCGACAAGGTCGGCATCAATACCTCGGCCGTGACCAATCCGCAGCTGGTGGCCGATGCCGCCAACAAATATGGCTCGCAATGTATCGTGGTGGCCATCGACGCCAAGCGTGCCGGCGACGGCAAGTGGGAGGTCTACACCCACGGCGGGCGCAAGGCCACTGGCCTGGATGCGGTCGAATGGGCGCGCAAGATGGCGCAGCTGGGTGCGGGCGAGATCCTGCTGACCAGCATGGACCGTGACGGCACCAAGAGCGGCTTCGACCTCGACCTGACCCGGTCGGTCTCGGAAGCGGTCAGCATCCCCGTGATTGCTTCGGGTGGCGTGGGCGGCCTGCAGGACCTGGCCGACGGCATCACCAAGGGCAAGGCCGATGCGGTGCTGGCCGCCAGCATCTTCCACTATGGCCAGCACACCGTGCAGGAAGCCAAGCGCTTCATGGCCGACCAGAACATTTCCATGAGGCTGGCATGAGCATCAGCGCCAAATGGCTCAACAAGGTCAAATGGGACGAAGTCGGCCTGGTGCCGGTGATCGCCCAGGAAGTCGGATCCAATGATGTGCTGATGTTCGCCTGGATGAACCGCGAGGCGCTGGCGCGCACCGTGGAGATCGGCCAGGCGGTCTACTGGAGCCGCTCGCGCAAGAAGCTCTGGCACAAAGGTGAAGAATCGGGTCATTTCCAGAAAGTGCACGAAATCCGCCTGGACTGCGACGAAGATGTGGTGTTGCTCAAGGTCGAGCAGGTGGCCGGGATTGCCTGCCATACCGGCCGTCATTCCTGCTTCTTCCAGAAATTCGAAGGCAGCGCCGACAGCGGCGAATGGGTCACGGTGGAGCCGGTCCTGAAGGATCTGCCGCCCGGCGCCGGTGGCGGTCCCGCGACCGCAGCGGCCGCTGAGCCGGCTGCCAAGCCCAAGCGCGTGCGCAAGACGATCCCCAAGCCCGTGGACAGCGACAAGACCCCATCATGAGTGAAACCCTGAAGCGACTGGCCGACGTCATCGAGTCGCGCAAGCTGGCCAACGGCGGCAATCCCGAGAAATCCTACGTCGCCAAGCTGTTCTCCAAGGGCGATGACGCCATCCTCAAGAAGATCGGCGAGGAAGCCACCGAAACGGTGATGGCCGCCAAGGATGCCCGCGTCTCGGGCGACAAGTCCAAGGTGCTCTACGAGTGCGCTGACCTGTGGTTCCATTCCATGGTCCTGCTGGCGCAGTTCGAGCTGAGCCCGCAGGATGTGCTCAACGAACTGGCGCGCCGCGAAGGCCTCTCGGGCCTGGAAGAAAAGGCTGCCCGCAAGGACTGAACGTCCTGCGCACTTCCCCATCCCCTTGTTTCCCAGGAGTACGGCGTTGGATAATTGTATTTTCTGCAAGATCGCAGCAGGCCAGATTCCCTCGAAGAAGATCTACGAGGACGAGGACCTGATCGCCTTCCACGACATCAACCCGGCCGCGCCGGTGCATTTCCTGATCGTTCCGCGCCAGCATGTGGCAACGCTGGCCGATTGCGGTGAGCAGCATGCCGCCTTGCTGGGCAAGATGCTGGCCCTGGCGCCGCGCCTGGCGGCCGAGCAGGGCTGCGGTTATGGGGTTGACGCCGAAGGCAAGCCCACCGGCGGTTTCAAGACCTTGGTCAACACCGGACCGGATGGTGGCCAGGAGGTGTACCATCTGCACATGCACGTGATTGGCGGCCCGCATCCCTGGCGGGTACGGTTCGTGCAACAATAAGGATTCGCCGGCCCGGGGGCTGGCAGGTTTCACTTGTACACAGGGCAGGGATGTCCGCTTAGGAGAAGAGAATGGGTTCGTTCAGTATTTGGCATTGGCTGATTGTTCTGGTGATCGTGATGCTGGTCTTCGGCACCAAGAAGCTCGGCAACATGGGTTCCGACCTGGGCAAGGCAGTCAAGGGCTTCAAGGATGGCGTCAAGGGTGGCGAGGAAGATCCGGCCAAGAAGGACCCGGCCATTGACGTGCAGGCCAAGGAAAAGGACAAGTCCGGCAGCTGATCAGGCCGCCCGCCAGCCCTCCTGGCGGGCATGCATGGGCCCGCATCATGATTTGCAGCGGGCACTCCCGTCTTCAAGCGCATGGCGCGCCCGCGTTGTCCTCTTAATGTCCACACAGACTCATGATTGATATCGGCCTTACCAAGCTGGCCTTGATCGGCGTGGTCGCGCTGGTCGTGATCGGCCCCGAGCGCCTGCCCAAGGTGGCGCGCATGGCCGGCACCCTGTTCGGCCGCGCCCAGCGCTACATCAACGACGTCAAGTCGGAAGTCAGCCGCGAGATGGAGCTCGACGAGCTGCGCAAGATGCACAAGGATGTGCAGGACGCCGCCAGCGACGTCAGCAACAGCATTCACAAAAGCATGTCCGATACGGAAGCGTCGATCAATGACGCCTGGAACGGCGGCGACGATTCCCCGGTGTCCGACAGCAGCAGTGCCGGCAACAGCTGGACCCGCACGCCCGACCCCTCCCTGCATGCGATCAAGGCCAAGGCCTTCCGCCGCAAGAAGCTCTCGCGCACCACCGGCGTGCCGGCCTGGTACAAGCACCAGAGCGGCCACAAGACCCGCGTGATCTCGGCCTCGGCACGGGTGGCCAAGTATCGCCGTCCGGTCGGTGTGGGCAAGTCGGCAGGTTTCTTCTAATTTGGCGCAGCGCGTCTCACTTCATCAGAATTCCGACCCCATGGCTGAAGAAAACACCCAGGCCGAAGACACCTTCATCTCGCACCTGATCGAATTGCGCAGCCGTATCGTCAAGGCGGCCGCGGTGGTGCTGGTGGTGTTCCTCTGCCTGATGCCGTTCGCGGCCCACATCTTCGACGTGCTGGCCGCGCCGATGATCCATGCGCTGCCCGCCGGCAGCAAGATGATCGCCACCGGCGTGATCACCCCCTTCCTGATCCCCATCAAGGTCACCATGCTGGTGGCCGTGCTGATCTCCTTGCCCTGGGTGCTGTACCAGCTGTGGGCCTTCGTGGCGCCCGGCCTGTATGCGCACGAGAAGCGCCTGATCGCGCCGCTGGTGATCTCGTCCTCGCTGCTGTTCGTGGCCGGGGTGGCGTTCTGCTACTTCTTCGTCTTTGGCGTGGTCTTCCCGTTCATCAACAACTTTGCGCCCAAGTCGGTCTCGGTGGCACCGGACATCGACAGCTACGTCGACTTCGTGCTGACCATGTTCGTGGCTTTCGGCGTGACCTTCGAGGTGCCGGTGATCGTGATCGTGCTGGTGCGCATGGGCCTGGTGCCGCTGGCCAAGTTGAAGCAGATCCGTCCCTACGTGATCGTCGGTGCCTTCATCATCGCCGCCGTCGTCACGCCGCCGGACGTGATGAGCCAGCTGATGCTGGCCGTGCCGCTGGTACTGCTCTACGAAGTGGGCCTGCTGGTGGCACCGATCTTCGAGCGTGCCACGCGTGCACCGGATGCGGAACCTGGCAGTTCCGTGCCTACCGAATAAGCCTGGCGACTCCCGAATAAACAAAGCCCGCTCGATGATGAGCGGGCTTTGTTGTTTCTGGCGTCAGCAGAGGCTGCCGGATGAAACCTTCACTCTTCCATGGTCACCAGCGGAATTTCGCGCAGCCATTGCACCAGCGGATAGGCATCCTTGAAGCCTTCCAGCACCTGCTTTCCAAGGTCGGCCGGAATCTTCTTGCGGATGTCTTCTTCGGTCCAGACGATGAAGCTCTTGAGCTTCACATACTCGATATTGGGGGTGTCCGGATCGAAGCCCTTGGGCGGGCGCTGCAGTTTGCCTTCTTCCTGCAGGTCGCAATATCTCGCAACAAGCTTCTTGTTCTTGCGCATCTTGGTGAAGCCCGCTGCATCCTCCACCACGCGATTGCGGATGGCGCGCAGGCGCGGCGTCGGCGGCAGGTATTCGCCGCCGGCGATGAGCAGTTGTCCCGCTTCATTGATGTGGAAGTAGTAAGCCGGACCACCGCCCTGGCTGGGCTTCTTCAATCCGCTGGCAGTGATGGCCGCCGAGAAGTGGGTCTTGTACGGGCGCTTGTCATGCGAGAAGCGCATGTCGCGGTTGATGCGGAACAGCGCCTTCTTCGGATTGCAGCCCGCGATGGCCGGATCGAACTTGCTGATCTCGGCGATGAGCTTGATGGTCAACGCCAGGAATTCCTCGCGCAGGATGTCATAGCGCGGCTTGTTCATGACGAACCAGGCGCGGTTGTTGTTTTCGGACAGTTCCCCGAGGAACTGGATCAGGTCACGCACATGCATGGATCGGGCTCTCCTGGCTCATTCTTCGTCGGCATCATCGTTCTTGGGCGGCGGCGGACGCTTGCCCACGGTGATGTTCAGCTTGGTTTCCTGTGCCTTGCGCAGCACCGTCATGGCGATCTGCTGGCCCGGCGTCAATTGCGCGATGACGTTGAGCATCTCGGTGGTATCGGCCACCGGCTTGTCGTCGATGCTCACCAGGATGTCGCCCGGACGCATGCCCGCGCGGTCAGCCGGACCGCCCTTGAGCACGCCGGCGATGATGGCGCCGGTCTTCTTGCCCAGGCCGAAACTCTCGGCCAGCTCCGGCGTGATGTCCTGCGGTTCCACCCCGATCCAGCCGCGCACCACCTGGCCGTGGCTGATGATGGCTTCCATCACGGTCTTGGCGGTGGACATCGGGATTGCAAAGCCGATCCCCAGGTTGCCGCCGGTGCGGGAATAGATGGCCGTGTTGATGCCCAGCAGGTTGCCATTGGTATCGACCAGCGCACCACCCGAGTTGCCGGGATTGATGGCGGCATCGGTCTGGATGAAGTTCTCGAAGGTATTGATGCCCAGGTGATTGCGGCCCAGCGCCGAGACGATGCCCATGGTCACCGTCTGGCCCACGCCGAAGGGGTTGCCGATGGCCAGCACGACGTCGCCCACCGAGCTGTTTTCCGGATGGCCCAGGGTGATGGCCGGCAGGTTCGGCAGGTCGATCTTGATGACCGCCAGGTCCGTCTCGGGATCGATGCCGACCACCTTGGCACTGGCCTTGCGGCCGTCGGCCAGGGCCACTTCGATCTTGTCGGCGGCTTCCACCACGTGGTTGTTGGTGAGGATGTAGCCTTGCGGGCTGACGATCACGCCCGAACCGAGGCTGGATTGCTTGTCATCCTGCTGCTGTTCGTCGAACTGGTCGCCGAAGAACTTGCGGAAGAACGGATCGTTCTGGAAGGGGCTCTTCTGCGGTCGCGCTTCGGTCGTGGTGAAGATATTGACCACCGAGGGCATGGCCTGGCGCGCGGCATGGCGATAGGAGTCCAGGGCGGGCGCGGCGGGTGTGGCTTCCTGCATCTGGATGGTGGACTGGGCAGGGCGTGCACGCGAAGTGAAGGATCCGGACAGCCAGTCCGGCTTCAAGGTCGCTACAATGAACCACACCGCCAGACCCACTGTCACGGTCTGGGCAAACAACAGCCATAAACGTCGCATAAAAGAATTCTTGGTATTTGGATTGAAAATCTGATCGGATGAGGAAGAGATGACCCGCCACATTAGCAGAAACGAGTTCGCAGTCTATCTGGGGCAGACCCTTAACGCGGCGCAATATCGCGATTATTGCCCAAACGGCTTGCAGGTGGAAGGGCGCGCCACCATTGGGCGCGTGGTCAGCGGCGTCACGGCCAGCCTGGCCCTGATCGAGGCGGCAGTGGAATGGCAGGCCGATGCCATCCTGGTCCATCATGGTTACTTCTGGCGCGGTGAAGACATGCGCGTGATCGGACAGAAGCAGCGGCGCCTGAAGCTGCTGCTGGGGCATGACATCAATCTGTTCGGCTATCACCTGCCGCTGGATTCCCATGCGGAACTGGGCAACAACGCGCAACTGGCCAAGCGACTCGACTTTGACGCCACTGGCCGCTTCGGTGAGAACGACATCGGCTGGCTCGGGCGCTGCCATGCACCCTCCGTCAAGACGGCCGCGGACCTGGCGATGCTGATCGAAAAACGCCTGGGACGCATGCCCCTGCTCATCGGCGATCCGCAGCAGGCCATCGGGCAGGTCGCCTGGTGTACCGGTGCGGCGCACGGCATGCTGGGCGACGCCATTGAAGCCGGTGCCACCGCCTACATCAGCGGCGAGATTTCAGAACCGACCGTGCACCTCGCACGCGAGACCGGCACCGTCTATCTGGCCGCCGGTCACCACGCCACCGAGCGCTATGGCATCCAGGCGCTGGGGGAGCACGTGGCCAGCCACTTCGGTATCGAGCATCGCTTCATCGATATCGACAACCCCGTGTGAGAGGCGGGGCTGCTATGCATGCTGCTTCACTTGCCGTGTGAGGCAAGTGAAGCATTCTTGGGCAGGATGGGCGTCAGGCCTGCTTCTTGAGCGAATCGCGGATTTCACGCAGCAACAGCACGTCTTCCGGCGTTGGTGCCGGCGCAGCCGGTGCGGCTTCTTCATGCTTGGACGCCAGGTCGCGCGCCTTGTTGATGGCACGCACCATCTGGAAGATGATGAAGGCCAGGATCAGGAAGTTGATGAAGATGGTCAGGAAGTTGCCGTAGGCGAAGACTGCGCCGGCCTTCTTGGCTTCCGCCAGGGGCAGGCCATAGGCTTGGCCGTTCAGGGGCAGGTAGTAGTTGGCGAAATCCAGGCCGCCGAAGATCTTGCCGACGATGGGCATGATGATATCCTCGACCAGGGAGCTGACGATCTTGCCGAAGGCCCCGCCGATGATGACACCGACGGCCAGGTCGACCACGTTTCCCTTGATCGCGAAGGCGCGAAAATCCTTGAGCATGCTCATCCCTGGTTTCTCCTTTGAAAGTTGCTGTTTAAACATGAGGCGGGCTTACAACGGGTTATATCCTGCCCGGCAGCAAAAGTAAATCGGACAAGCACTGACGCCGCACTGCAAAAAAACTGAGAACGAGAGCAGATTGACAAGGGGTTGCGCTGCGTCAAATGTTCATTTTCGCAAGCCTGTACCATACCGGCCGTTAGCTACAAAACCCTATTCAGCTTATATATAATCAAAAAGTTGCATGAGGGTCACTTAGAAGGTCCACGCTAACTTACATTTGGAGATTGGGGTCTTTATGACTGACGAGAATCAGGTCGACGCGAGTCGACGAGGTTTGCTTGTTGCGACTTGTGCGGCCGGAGGTGTAGCGGGTTTGGCCACCGCTGGAGCATTCGTCTCCACCCTGCAACCTTCTGAACGCGCCAAGGCAGCAGGCGCACCGGTGGAAGTGGATATTTCTTCACTGGCTCCCGGTGAAATGCGCACCGTTGAGTGGCGCGGCAAGCCGGTCTGGATTCTCAAGCGCACCCCCGAAATGATCGAGTCCCTCAAGAAGACCGATGGCGAGGTGGCCGATCCCAATTCCAAGCGCACCGATTTCTCCGAAACGCCCGATTACGCCCTCAATGAGTGGCGTTCGCTGCGCAAGGACATCCTGGTCGTGGTCGGCATCTGCCCGCACCTCGGCTGCTCCCCCAGTTCCCGCTTCCAGAGCGGCCCGCAGCCCTCGCTGCCGGACGACTGGCATGGCGGCTTCCTGTGCCCCTGCCACGGCTCGACCTTCGACCTGGCCGGCCGCGTGTACAAGAACAAGCCGGCGCCGGACAACCTGCAAGTCCCGCGCTACATGTTTGAAGGCGATAACAAGCTCGTCATCGGCAAGGACGAGAAAGGGGAGGCCTGATCATGGGAGCATTTCACGAAAAGAAGCTGCCGGACGATGCGCCGGTAGCAGCCAAGGCCCTGAACTGGGTCGATTCGCGCTTTCCGCTGACGGCCACCTGGAAAGCCCACCTCTCCGAATACTACGCCCCGAAGAACTTCAACTTCTGGTACATCTTCGGCTCGCTGGCACTGCTGGTGCTGGTGATCCAGATCGTCACCGGCATCTTCCTGGTGATGCACTACAAGCCGGACGCCAACCTGGCCTTCGCCTCGGTCGAATACATCATGCGTGATGTGCCCTGGGGCTGGCTGGTGCGCTATATGCACTCCACCGGCGCTTCGGCCTTCTTCATCGTGGTTTATCTTCACATGGTGCGGGGCCTGCTGTATGGCTCCTACCGCAAGCCGCGCGAACTGGTGTGGCTGTTCGGCGTGGGGATCTTCCTCTGCCTGATGGGTGAAGCTTTCTTCGGTTACCTGCTGCCCTGGGGGCAGATGTCCTATTGGGGCGCACAGGTGATCGTGAACCTTTTCGGCGCCATTCCCTTCATCGGCCCGGACCTGTCGCTGCTCATTCGCGGTGACTATGTCGTTTCCGACGCCACGCTGAACCGCTTCTTCTCCTTCCACGTCATCGCCATTCCGCTGGTGCTCATCGGGCTGGTGGCTGCGCACATCATCGCGCTGCACGAAGTGGGTTCCAACAACCCGGACGGCGTGGAAATCAAGGAAAAGACCGATGATCGTGGCGTGCCGCTGGATGGCGTGCCTTTCCATCCGTATTACACGGTGCATGACATCTTCGGTGTCTCGATCTTCCTGCTGGTGTTTTCGGCCGTGGTGTTCTTCGCGCCGGAAATGGGCGGCTACTTCCTGGAGTACAACAACTTCATCCCGGCCGATTCGCTCAAGACCCCGCCGCACATTGCACCGGTCTGGTACTTCACGCCGTTCTACTCGATCCTGCGTGCGACCACGGCGGACTTCATGGGCTGGCTCATTGCCGGGGTGGCGTGCTATGTCGCCCTGCTGGTGTTCAAGTCGCGCCTGACGGCCAAGATGAAGATCGTGGCCATCGTGATCGGCCTGGCCATCATCGCCGGCATGCTGGTGTTTGATGCCAAGTTCTGGGGCGTGGTCCTGATGGGCCTGTCGGTGGTGATCCTGGGCGGCTTGCCGTGGCTGGATCATTCGCAGGTCAAGTCCATCCGCTATCGTCCCAGCTGGCACAAGTACGTGTACCTGGTCTTTGCCATCGCCTTCGTCATCCTTGGCTACCTCGGCGTGCAACCGCCGACGGCCATCGGCACCACCGTCTCGCAGGTGTGCAGCTTCATCTACCTCGGCTTCTTCCTGCTGATGCCCTGGTGGAGTGCTGCCGGTACCTTCAAGTCGGTGCCCGAGCGCGTCGTCTACCATCCGCACTAAGCCAGCCGCCAAAGGACAAGAACATGACATTGCTCAAGAAAGTGATTGCCGCGCTGGCCTTGCTGCCGGCGCTGGCCTGCGCCAACGAAGGGGGCTTCCCGCTGGATCATGCCCCGGACCGTACCAAGGATGTTTCCTCGCTGCAAAACGGGGCCAAGCTGTTCGTCAACTATTGCCTGAACTGCCACTCCGCCTCGGCCATGCGTTACAACCGCCTGCGCGACATCGGCCTGACCGAAGACCAGATCAAGAACAACCTCTTGTTCAGTGGGGAGAAGGTCGGCGACCTGATGAAGATCTCGATGTCGCCGCAGGACGCCAAGGCCTGGTTTGGCGCAACGCCGCCGGACCTGTCGGTGATCGCCCGGGCCAAGGCATCGGAGGCCGGCAGCGGTCCGGACTGGATTTATACCTACCTGCGCAGTTATTATACGGACGACAGCCGCCCCACCGGCTGGAACAACATGCTCTTCCCCAACGTCGGCATGCCGCACGTGTTGTGGGAATTGCAAGGTATCCGCAAGGCCAAGTTCGTCGAAGAGAAGGATCCTCACGACGCGAACAAGACCATCCACAAGTTTGCCGGCTTCGAGCAAGTCAAGCCGGGCAAGATGAGCGCGGCGGAGTATGACAACAATGTCGCCGATCTCGTTGCCTATTTGCAATGGATGGGCGAGCCGGCGCAGAATACGCGCAAGCGGCTGGGTGTCTGGGTGTTGTTGTTCCTGGGAATCTTCTCGGTATTGGCGTGGCGTTTGAACGCGTCCTATTGGAAGAACATCAAGTAAAAACGTACAATCACGTATCCGCGCAGTTTTTGCGGAATTGCGTATCGGGGTGAGCGTTATGCGTCTCGCCCCCCTTTTGTTTTTAGGGCTCTGAAAAAATGATGGTTCTCTACTCGGGCACGACCTGCCCATTTTCGCAACGTTGCCGCCTTGTCCTGTTCGAAAAGGGCATGGATTTCGAGATCCGCGACGTTGACCTCTTCAATAAGCCGGAAGACATCTCGGTCATGAACCCGTATGGCCAGGTGCCCATCCTGGTGGAGCGTGACCTCGTCTTGTACGAATCGAACATCATCAATGAGTACATCGATGAGCGTTTCCCGCACCCGCAGCTGATGCCGGCCGATCCGCTCATGCGTGCGCGTGCGCGCCTGATGCTGTTCAACTTCGAGAAGGAATTGTTCGTTCACGTGCACACCCTGGAAAATGAAAAGTCCAAGGCTGCCGAGAAGAACCAGGAAAAGGCCCGCCACGAGATCCGTGACCGCCTGACCCAGCTGGCACCGCTGTTCCTGAAGAACAAGTACATGCTGGGCGACGAGTTTTCCATGCTGGACGTGGCCCTGGCCCCGTTGCTGTGGCGCCTGGATCACTATGGCATCGAGCTGTCCAAGACGGCGGCGCCGCTGATGAAGTATGCCGAGCGCATCTTCTCGCGTCCTGCCTACATCGAAGCGCTGACCCCGTCCGAAAAGGTCATGCGCCGTTAAGCAGTACCGGCTGCACCGCCGCCTGGGCGGGGGTGCAGTTCCCGGAAGTTCAGATTGCTTTCCACCCCGGCCTTGCCGGCAGATGCGGTTATTACCGGCGCATCGCACACCACACCAGTCATGCCAGAAGTCTCCACCAAGCCTTACCTGCTGCGCGCCATCTATGAGTGGTGCACCGACAATGGCTACACGCCGCACATCGCCGTGGTCGTCGACAGCAGCACCCGCGTGCCGATGCAATTCGTCAAGAATGGCGAAATCGTCCTCAACATCAGCTTCGAGGCCACCAGCGGCTTGAAGATGGAGAACGACAACATTCACTTCAGTGCCCGCTTTGGTGGTGTTTCGCGCGATATCCTGATCCCTGTGGAAAACGTGATCGCCATTTACGCCCGTGAAAACGGCCAGGGCATGGCGTTTGAAGCTCCCGTGCCGGCCACGGCCGAGGAGGCCCAGCAGGCTCCTGAGCAGGAAAGCAGTGCGCCTGTGCTGTCTTCGGTACCTGTTTCCGAACCTGAAAAGAAGCCCGCCGAGGGTAGCGACAAGGGCGACGATGATCCGGAACCACCGAAAAAGGGTGGCCGTCCTGTACTGACACGCATCAAGTAGGCTATAATCGCCGGCTGAAGTTTTTGCTGGCTTAGCTCATCTGGTAGAGCACCTGACTTGTAATCAGGGGGTGGCGGGTTCAAGTCCTGCAGCCAGCACCAGTATCTAAAAGGCTCTCCGACCGGAGAGCCTTTTTATTTTGCTCCGCAATTCTTCTTTTGCTCCGCAATTCAGACAGTTAGCTGAAATTGCTCAAAATCACTCGTATTCCGCGAATAGCATCCAGACGTATTCGTCCGCTAAGATTTATTGGCATTGCGCTATCATCAGCCAAGCTCAGCTGAGCCGGAAAATAATTCAAAGAGGGGCTATGACATTCGATATTGACGTTGCGGCCAAACTGGTCTCCACGCTGGTAACAGTTGTTTTGGCAGTGGTGAAACTCATCGCCGATAAGAGGCCGCGCCTGGTCGCTTATTTCGGCCATCGGTCAGAACATCATGTGAAGCAGAAGGTTGCAGCAAATGGAGATGTGACGCAGCCACCATTTGAAGTTTATACACACAGCGTTGTCATCGCCAATGTAGGTAAAAAGACCGCGTTTAACATCAGGCTGGGTCATCAATACATGCCGGATTCCGTGACTCTGTATCCCTACAGCACACCGTTTAAGATCGAACATAATGCAGATGGTTTTGCGGAGCTGCTGATTCCAACCCTAGTTGCGAAGGAGGAGGTGACCGTTTCCTATCTCTATTTCCCCCCGATAACGTGGCACAAAATCAATACCTATGTAAAGTCGGATGAAGGATCCGCGAAAGTCTTTGAGCCGGTGAGATACGAACCGCCGTCTAAATCCAAGATACGGGTCGTGATCCTACTCATGCTGATGGGCGCATTCACTCTGACGTATGGGATCATTCGAGTTGCTTACTGGCTCGGTACGTATCTCTACAACCTGCAAGCAACATGACAAAAGGCCGCCTTTGGGGCGGCCTCATTATTCGGTCGGCATTACCTTGCGACCACGGCGCTTGCGGACATAGTTTTCCGTCATCACCACACTCGCGTGGCCGAGCTGCTGCTGAGCCTCGCGGATATCCTTGGTCTTGTCCGTCTTGTCGGTAGCAGCCTTCGCACGCAGGTCGCGGAACTGGAAGTCATCCCCCTCAATGCCAGCAGCATTACGTGCGGCCTCGAAGCGAAAGCGCAGCGCCGCCCGGCCCAGGGGCTGACCTTCCTCATTGACAAGCAACCTTGTTGAGACCACGACACCGGATATGCCGCGCTTTCTCGCCTTGATGCGCTCGATTAGCGCCGCGAGCTTTCCTTCGATAGCAATGCGCAGCTTGTGCCCGGTCTTGTTCTGTCGCACTTCGATGCTGCCTTCACGTAGGTGCGTTTCATCGATCTTCAGCAGGTCCGCCGGCCGGCCGCCGGTGAGATATGCCAGGTCCATTGCCTCACGCGTCGGAACGTCCGCTTTGCCCCACACGGCATGGAAGGCGTCGTCGTAGACATAGGTTTCACGGCCATACTCGCGGAACGACTTGATGCCGGCGCATGGGTTCGGAAGGTCGGTCAGCCCCTCGGCCCGCGCTGCATTCCAGATGTGCGAAATGAGCGACTTCTCACGATTGGCCGCTACTCGACCTTCGTTGCCTTCCACTGGCTCACCCTTCTTGCGCAATGCATCTTGCGTTCGCTGGACCCGCCATGACAAAAACTGTTTGATGTGGATGGGCTTGATTTCTTCAAGCGGTGCCGGCGGATTATCGAAGAATGCAAGCAGTGTCTCAATCTGCCGCAATTTCTCTTCCCTCGTTTTCGGTGCATTCTCGATCAAGTATTTTTTCTGATAAACCTCGCACGCATAACGGAACGTCACCACCTTGGACACAGTGGAAGGCGGCATCGCCTCCAGTTCGGCCCACTTCCGCACGGCCTCGACATAGTTAGAGCCGAGCGGAATCTCACGACGCGGCTTGCCGCCGGCATCGTAGTAGTAGTAAATCACGCCACTGCGCTGCTCACGCGCACGCACGCCGCGTGGAAGATTCGAATTTTTCGACGGCCTGCGCCCCATGTCATGCCCCAATCACTGCTGGTTTCCATCCTTTTTTCGGGGCCTCTGCCGTGCGGCGCGATTCTACCGCCGACAGCAGGACCACCGGCCGGCCGCGCGCATTCAAGATAAAGGGAATCCCAATTGCGCGCAGGAATGCCGCCTGCATCTCGTACTTGGTCTGCTTCACGCCGGCGCGGGTAGAACCACGCCGAATGCCTGTGAGACGCTCCAAGCTTTCATCATCAAGGAACAATTCACTCATGACTGTGGTTCCCTCTTTCCCATTTCAACACCCAGATTACCGCTGTAGTCGCCCAAGCAAAGACGTTTGGTTTCACGATTCGCGGCAGTGCGGCGTAGATCTCCCGCATCATCGCAAGTGAGGATGTCCGCCAGCGGCACTCCTCGGAATTGCCCCGCCAGCTCGTTGTCCAGCTCCACCCACGCGAATTTCTGGCCGTTGCCCAGGTGCTGGCGGATGACCGACACATAGCCGGCCAGCACGCCGTCATCGGGTGTATTGAACGTGATGCGGTCCAGGGCCTGCGGTGGCAGCATGACGAAATCACGCTGTTTCGGCTGCTTGGCGAAATACTGGGCGGCGTAGCCTTCGGCACGGTAAGACACGGTGGGATTGGTGGTTGTGATTGCGTTCACTTCTGGTTCTCCTGGATGGCCGTAACAGAACACACGCCAAAGCGATCGACGGCGGCGGCGATCACGTCGCAGCTATGGGCTGCGATGGCGGTGTAGGAATGGCGTGCGCTGGCGGTGCGCACGACGACACGAAACGCGGTCATGGGACGATCCCTTTCGTTGGGTTGGTATCAATCGGAAGTTCGGTCACATCGAGCCGGCCGGCGCGCCAGTCGGCGACCTGGCGAGGCGTGCCGTGACGTGGTGACTTGTCCGGCAGCGGCACCATGCGCGGCCAGGGGCATGCCTTGATGGCGTCCCAGGCAGCCAGGGCCCGGTGCTGTTCGTCGGCCGTCAAGGCTGGTGCTGGCCATGTCGGCATGTCGTCCACCACCGGCCGGGGCCAGGGACATGCGCCCAGGGCAAGCCAGGCATGATCGATCTGCGCGGCCTGGTCGGGCTTGAACATGAACGGTGCTGGTGATGTCTTCGGTTCGAAGGACACATCCGCCGCAAAGTCAGGCCCGGCGGGCTGCGTACAGTTATTTACACGAGTCCAAGGGAACCCCGGACCCGCCGATGCGCGGGCGTCGTGCCCTTGAACTAGCGTCCATGTATGCCGAACGGACTTGAACACCACCCCGGCCATCTGGCGACACCGGACGCCATAGGGCATCACTCGCTCGCACTCTTCATAGCGGCCAGTCACAGTCTTGGTTTCCTTCGCCAGAGTGACCATGAGATCGTCGCGCTTCACCAGCGCGCCGCCCTGCGCACGCAGGTAGCTCGCCCAGCATGCACGCTTCTCGCCCTCGACCTTTTGTACGGCATCCCAGGCCGCGGCCATGGCCGGGGGAGCCTGTTTGACCATGTCTGCCGGCACGCGGCGCAGTTCGCGCCAAACGCTCACGGGAGCTCCACCCCATTGCTGGAACTGGCGAATGCCCCAGCGGGCTGCCCAGGCTTCCACGCGGGCCGAAGGTGTCAGCTCACGATCCCCCGCCATATCGGTGGTGATGAGGTAGCCTTCTTTGGTTTTGTGGTCCGCCACGCCATCGATGTTCTTGGCCACGTACTTAGCGATATAACCGGCGGCACTACCTTTGGCCCAATCAATGCGTTTCACATCCAGGCGACGCTTGAACGCCCCTGGTTCGCCGCGATCCGCGCGCCAGGCGTATCTCTTCATGACGCGAATAGCCCTGCTGGCCACGTCCTTGACGTGGGGCGTGGTGTAGTCCGGCAGTGGGCGCACGAACACCAGCATGTGCCAGTGCGGGCAGCCATCGTGATGCGGTTCAGCAATCCGAAACCCGTACAGGCCGATGCCGCGACGGGCCAGCGCCGAGCGCGCCAGCGCAGTCATCTTGCCCAGATATCGATTGGCCGTGCGCGGGTCCGAGCCGTCATACTTCGGATTTGGCTTTCCGGTGTGCAGCGTCGCATGGAAGCGCGATGGGCACGACCATGTGAGGAATAGGCCCTGATCGTTGCACTCCTTCGCGATGGTCTCGAAACCGTTGATGCGCAGCATGAGTTCCCCACGACGTATGGTCTTATTGGCAGTCGTCTTCTCGGCCAGCTCAGCGATGCTGAATTCCTGGCCAGCCTCATTGCGCACAATGGTCGCTTCCAGTGCGGCGGCATTTCTTCTGTTCTGCGCCAGGCGAGACAATACGGCGTCATTACTGGCATAGGGCTCACCGTGATAGTGCACATAGCCCAAGCGAATATTGCCGCCCTCAAAGGCACGGCCGACCACCTTGCGCAGTTGCCTGCGCCACCAGCGCGGATCCACCACGCGCGCAATGATGGCGCGCAGGTCGTCATCATCCACTTCAGGCATATCAATGCCGTAGTCGCTGCATTCTTGTTCGATGAGGTCGCGTGCGTGGGTATCAGAAATCGCTTTCCACAAGACTTTCTTGACGTTTTCGGCGGCTTTCTCGGCCGTGGCGCAAATATCGGCATCATCCTGCGACAGATCTACTCCGGCCGGCACGTACTGCTCAGCGAACTCGCGGACGAATTGAACGGCGACCGGTTCAAAAATCTTGTTCCAGTGCCATACCGACATCAGTTCCAGGGCCTGGCTCACGACACGTCCGCGCCACTTCAGCGGAATACGTGCCAGTTCCCCGGCAAACTGCCGCGATTCCACGAAGGCCCGATGCCGACGGCGTGTTTTCGCATCGACTGTTCTAGACTGCATTGAGGGCTCTTTCATACGTCGTAATGGCACGCAGCACCGCATGGCGCATGGCCAGGCGTTCAGCTTCAGTGAAGGAGTGAATAGGGCATTCCCAGCGATCTGCTGAGAGCCCGGCCAAGGCGAGGATGTGTCGACGCACTGGCTTGGGCATCGCTGCCCAGGAATGAGCGATGCCAGTTTGCAGATCGGGCCGTCTGCGATTACGCAGCAGGGAAATGGATTTACTTAGTTCAGCCTTGGCAGCTTCATTACCCGGAGGCGTGGGCACCCATGCCGCGCGCTCGCGCAGCAGGTCCGATGCCGGACGGAATGACGCATGGTCCTTAATTCGTGCACCGCGCATCATTACCCTTTCACCAGCCCGAGCGCAGCCAGAAGAGCCGGCGCAAGCAGTAACAGCACAGCGATGCTATAAGCGATCACAGTACGCATTACCATGCTCCCATCAGGCCACCGAGGCGCTGCAAGCGCTGGACGAGGCGGGCGGAAATAACGTTCTTCCCTTGCCAGATCACATTCCACTGCAGTTCGTCTTGCAGCACGGCTTTGCGCATCAGCATGCGCTGGGCGCATTGAAATTCTTTGATATCGTCGCCCATGCGAAGCCGCAGCGAGGCGAGCGCAAGCGTTGTCTGTTGCTGATCGAGAGCCATGGTGAGGTTTCTTGAGGGTGAGCGAATCCCGCGTGCGCCAAACGGCGCACGACAGGTCTTAGTAAATTTTGGGGTTCAGCGACCGGCTAGGCGGTCAGCAACAAGTCAGGCAGTACCTGTTCCTTGGGGGGCAAGGTACGCACGGGGCGAGATGGGAAGGCTCACCTCGGGATTGGGCATGGCCGACAGGGAAACGGTACGAGAAATCTCCAGCGTGGCCACGAAGGTATGGCCGCAATCGACGTTCTGGCATCGATAGGTGATTTCCTTCATCAGCGTAGACATGGTCCGGCTTTTGGCTGCACGTACTGGGCTTTGGCAATGAGGGCACGGCAGGCTGATTACACGCATGTTGTTTTCTTTCCCTTGATGGCATAGAGTGCACGCCCCTTGCCAGTAACACGTTTGATACCTTCTCGAACAGACTGGGCCAGAACGAACTCGGCCGCTTGTTCAATCGTGTCGAAACCCTCGCGGTTCATGATGACTTCCAGGGCTTCGATTAACGCAGGATGGGTGAACGGCAATTCGATATCAGGCATTGCGAGGCACTGAAAAGTGGCTCATGAGCGCCTTGGCTTGCACGTTCTGCTCGGATAAGATCGGCATCGAATAGGATTGCGCCAGGGCGATGGCCTGATGCATCAACAGATCATGAGCCAGCGTGGCCAGATTCTCGCCCTGGTACTGCGCCAGAGCTTTCATGATGTCGTAGTTGTCGTCGTTGACGCGCACTACGATGCGGCGATGACGGATTTTGCGGGGATCGTCGTACATGGCGGTCTCCGATGCTCAAGCCCGTCCGGCTTTGACGTCGTTGTCGTAGGCGGCCATGCCGCGCAAGATCAGCAGGCGCACAAAGGACGAGCGTGTGCGCAGATCCTGGCGGGCCAGCTCAGCCAGTCGTTCTTCTTCATCAGCTTCAAGGCGGAAGGTAACGGCCACCGAAGTATCGGTATGGGGGCGGCATACGGGCTTGGAGAGAGTGGGCATATGGGATAATGGTTGTACACGTCACTTAGCAATGACGTGAATATAGCGGTCATATGACCGCAAGTCAAACAATATATTGCGGTCAAATGATGGAATTTAACGAGCGTCTAAAGTTGGAGCGTAAGCGGTTAGGTCTGAGCCAAGAGAAGTTTGCTGCCTTGGGTGGCGTTACGCGTGATACGCAAATGAACTATGAGAACGGATCGCGAAAGCCCGACTCGGCTTATCTCACTGCTATGGCAGTGGCGGGAATTGATGTGTTATTTCTCTTAACGGGAGAGTCGAGCAATGCTCCGCTAACCAAAGATGAAAGCGATTTACTTGAAGGATTTCGCAGCCTGGATATCCGAGGCAAAGCTGGCGTGCTTGGAATGATTTTTGGATTGACCTCCGGCTCTGAGTCGTCGCCGGGAGCGCGGACGCCAGCCATGAACATTAAAGGTAACGTTGGTCACCAAATTCACGGAGATGTATTTGGCACCATTAAAGGCGTCGTCATGGGGAACAAGATCGTCAAAAAGAAATAGGAGAGCCAGCCGTCTTGTATTGATCGTTTCAAAGACGCTGTATATCGAGCCAGGAGGCTTTTGAGAGTACGGATGCCGCGAGTCCTGCAACGGGAAATTCCGCGACGCACTAGTCAACAGAGAAATCTTCTACACCCGCCGAGAAGCTCTGGTCGTCATCGAGCGATGGTGTCGCCAGTACGATACCGATGGGCCGTACAGCGTAATGAGATACCGCCTGCCGACATCGCAGGCAACAATGCCGGTAATGGGAACGGTCACAGCCGTCCAGAATCTACGCAGAGCGGCTTGTCGCGTACCTTTAAGCACTCCCTCTACAACCGCCTTGCTTGAACACTCGCTCAGTCGTTGCTGGACTATTCACGAGCTTTTCCATGGGCCTTCGAGGACGTGCGACCAGTTCGCCGCCGCAATTAGGGCAACTGCCTTTCAATATGTCGATAGTGCAATTAGTACAGAAGGTGCATTCGAAGGAACAAATCCTTGCCTCAGTCGATTCTGGCGGGAGGTCTTTATCGCAGCATTCACAGCTGGGTCGTAATTCAAGCATTTTTTCTCCGTTGCGGAACAACTTTTTGGCCGAATAGAATATCTCAAGAGCGTAGACGAAGATCTGCTGGGGACTCGGATCATAGTTATCACAGACCCGATGATAAATGAGATTCAAGTTCTCGCAACGATAGCTTTCGATGGCTAACTTGCCAAAATTACTGAAGTAGTAACAGGCCCAAACTTTGCCAAGGTGTCGATAGCGGCTTCCAGCTGCGCCATCTCTTCAACCAGGATCCGAACAAGAAAGCAATCTTCTCCGGTGATGCGGTGGGCATCAATAATCTCGGGCATTGTCACGAAGGTAAACAAGCAGCGTTTGATCTCCGCGTGCGTCTTCCACAGGCCTGAGTGGCAGATTTTTGCAGCAGCGCATGTTGGTTTGGTGCGGAAAATTTTATTGCACAGGTCTATTATTTCAATAATAATTGAAATATTGAATTAATGAGGCAGGCCATGGAAACAAAATCCGTTATCGCCGCGCTTAGCGCGTTGGCCCAAGAGTCCCGTCTGGGCATCTTTCGCCATCTGGTTCAGGTCGGGCCGGACGGCTGTGCAGCGAGCAAGATTGGCGAGGCGCTTGACATCGCACCATCTTCGCTGTCCTTTCACATGAAGGAGCTGTCACACGCAGGCCTGGTGACGTCGCGGCAGGAGGGGCGTTTCGTCATCTATGCGGCCAATTACGACGTCATGAACGAGGTTCTCGGCTTTCTCACCGAGAACTGCTGCGGTGGCAATCCCTGCTCTCCAGTTAGTGCATGCTGTCCACCATCAGCTGCTGCTACTTGAGGCGGAGTAAGCATGCTGGTAGCGTTTTTCATTTTCCTGATTACATTGGTGCTGGTCATCTGGCAGCCCCGGGGTCTGGGCATCGGTTGGAGCGCTTGCGGGGGCGCAGTCGTGGCGTTGTCCTTGGGCGTAATCCATTGGGCTGATATTCCAACGGTGTGGCACATCGTCTGGAATGCTACTGCGACCTTCATTTCCATCATCATCATCAGTCTGCTGCTGGACAAGGCTGGTTTTTTTGAATGGGCGGCGCTTCATGTGGCTCGCTGGGGAAGAGGTAACGGCCAGCGCCTGTTCGTATTGTTGGTGCTGCTGGGCGCCACTGTATCGGCGATCTTTGCCAACGACGGTGCCGCACTGATCCTGACGCCCATCGTCATTGCCATGCTTCAGGCGCTGCGGTTCTCGCCGCAAGCGACCCTAGCGTTCGTCATGGCGGCGGGCTTCATCGCTGACACAGCCAGCTTGCCGTTGGTGGTATCGAACCTGGTCAACATTGTTTCGGCGGACTACTTCAAGCTCGGTTTTGCGCAGTATGCCGGCGTCATGGTCCCGGTCGACCTGGCCGCGCTAGCCGCTACGCTTTTGGCGCTCGTTGTCTTCTTCCGCAAGGACATTCCAAAGAATTACGACCTTTCGCAGCTAGAAGCCCCGGCTGCGGCAATACGTGACCAGGCCACCTTTACGGCTGGCTGGTGGGTGTTGGCGCTGCTCCTGCTGGGATTCTTCTGGCTGGAAGGCTTGGGTGTTCCCATCAGTGCGGTAGCCGCCGCCGGTGCGTTGATTCTTCTTGCGGTAGCCGCGCGGGGACATGTGATCGCGACGCGAGAGGTGATCAAGGGGGCGCCATGGCAGATCGTCTTCTTCTCCCTCGGCATGTACCTGGTGGTTTATGGCCTGCGTAACGCGGGACTGACGAATCTGCTGACACAGGTACTGAATGGTCTGGCGGAACATGGGCTCTGGACTGCAACATTAGGAACCGGCTTCCTGACGGCGATCCTGTCTTCCATCATGAATAACATGCCGACCGTGCTGGTCGGTGCACTATCCATCGACGCCACAACGGCGCATGGCGTGGTACGCGAAGCCATGGTCTACGCCAACGTGATCGGCTGCGATCTCGGGCCGAAGATCACGCCCATCGGCAGCTTGGCGACCTTGCTTTGGTTGCACGTGCTGGACCAGAAGAAACTGCATATCTCGTGGGGATACTACTTCCGTGTCGGTGCGGTACTCACGATGCCGGTGCTGCTGGTCACCCTCGCAGCGCTGGCGATCCGCCTCCAATAGAACCTGACACATCACCCAGGAAACACCATGACCACCATCTATCACAACCCTGCTTGCGGTACATCCCGTAACACTCTGGCCATGATCCGCAATAGCGGGGAAGAACCAACTGTCATTGAATATCTGCAGCATCCGCCAAGCCGGGAGCAACTGGCAAAGATGATCAGAGATGCCGGCCTGACCGTACGCGAGGCAATTCGTCAAAAGGGCACGCCCTACGCGGAGCTGGGACTGGATAAGCTGGATCTCACGGACGACCAACTGCTGGATGCAATGCTGGCGCATCCAATCCTGATCAACCGGCCTTTTGTGGTGACAACCATCGGCACTCGCTTGTGCCGCCCGTCGGAGTTGGTGCTGGATATCCTCTCCAATCCGCAGCAGGGCGCATTCACAAAGGAGGATGGTGAAGTCGTAGTGAACGCGGAGGGGCAACGTGTCGCACCGGCTCGGTGATCTGCCGAACATCGCGGCAGGCGAGTTCCAAGTCCCGGCGATTGACGGCTTTAAAGAAGTCGGCGCATCTAGCCATCGGCCGCGCTTCCTATTGCTTTACGGCTCCATCAGGGAGCGCTCATACAGCCGACTGTTGACGATGGAAGCAGCACGTCTGCTGGAGGCATTTGGCGGCGAGGCCAGGATTTTCGATCCGCGCGGCCTGCCCTTGCCCGACGGCGAGCCGGATACGCACCCGAAAGTTGTAGAGTTGCGCGACCTGGCCAACTGGTCCGAGGGGATGGTCTGGTGCTCACCCGAACGCCACGGCGCCATGACCGGCATCATGAAAGCCCAAATCGACTGGATTCCGTTGTCGCAAGGGGCGATTCGCCCCACTCAGGGAAAGACTCTCGCCGTCATGGAAGTGTCGGGCGGCTCGCAGTCTTTCAATGCGGTTAATCAGATGCGAGTGCTTGGCCGCTGGATGCGGATGCTGACGATTCCAAACCAGTCGTCGGTCGCCAAGGCATACCAAGAATTCGATGATGCCGGCAGGATGAAGGCTTCGCCCTACTATGAGCGGGTCGTCGATGTAATGGAGGAACTTTTCAAGTTCACCCTGCTGACCAGGGATATCTCACCTTATCTGACCGATCGCTATAGCGAACGGAGGGAAGCTGCGGTAGCTTTGGAAAAGCGTATGAACCAAGACAAATTTTAGCTGGCGTTTCACCATTGCAGAATGCCTACTCTTGGCTGGGAGAAGATATTCCATCCTATTCGTAAGTCTTCCCCATTAACAGGATATCGGCAACCTTACGCCAGGGATTTATTGAAACTTCATAGAAATGGGGACCATTTCTTGAATTCTCCACCCAACGAACGGAGGCATTTAGAAATGCACCGATATTGCCGTTCTTCCAGCCCAATACACCGGAAGAGTATGGTGATGGAAGTAAAGCCGCGTGTAATTCAGTTTCTGCGAACCAGTCTGCGGAGAGTACATTCAGAAAATTGATGAAACTCACTTCATCCACCACAGCATCTCGTGCAGACTCAAGTTGTCTCTCCATTTCTTGTTTGATGTATTTCGCGCTCATCTAATATCCTCGTCACATAGCCCGCTTTTGGGCGATAAGCCGTAGCCTCCGATGCCAAGCCGCTATGGGTAATCCAAGGCGGATTCCCCCATGTCCTATTTTCTAGCTGACTGGCCGTTTTTTGACTACCAAACGATGCCTGGAGGTAGATATCGTTTGCTTATAGTTGTTGTCCAGGACCAGGCTAGCGGCCTGCTGCTTGAACTCCGGTGAAAACGTTCGTCTTTGTCTTGTCATCAAACACCTCTCCATGGCGAGCATTCTCGCCTAAATTGGTGTCTGGGTTAATTAAACCAATACACACATAACGATCACGACCAAGGAGTGCGTCCAGGAAAACGCAGCGGGCGAGAATGAAGAACACTCGAACAAGGGGCAATTGAGCGCGGTCACCAGATGCTAATGTGGCGGGAAAAGTCGCAGCCGGTTATGAGCTGTCAGAGCCGTCGCAATCGAGAATCGCCCAGGCTAGTGAGTCGGACATACGCCGATAGCCGAAGCCCGGGAGCTCTTACGCTGCCGCGATGAATTACTACGTGTGGCTCCGATCCTTTTCAGGTTGTAGCAACTGATAATCCTCTAGACCTGCGAAAGCGCGACTACTTCTGCGCACGCCTTTAACGGGACATCATTTCTAGGTTATTGCTATTTGATGCGCTCCCCACAGAGCTTCATCCATTAATCCTACGTGTCTGTCGGAGATAGATTCTCCGTTTTAGCGAATTGCCTGATGTTCATAAGGCAGATTTTTTCTCATACTATTTATAGCCCTCTGATATCCGACTCTGGACCCATGGCCACTATTTGGGAGGGGGCATGGACGGATTGTTTCGAGGGCGCACAATATTACTTGTCGAGGACAATGTCGATGTTCGGACCATCTTTTCAGAGGTGTTTAAAAATGAGGGTTACCGCGTTCTGGAAGCTACAAACGGTCGAGAAGCCTATGACCTAATGATGGGGTCTGATGATTCTGTGAACGTTGTTTTGACAGATTTGCGAATGCCGATCATGGATGGGTTAGAGCTGGCGACCTTACTCAAAAATAACCAGCGATTTTCTTCCATTCCGATTGTTCTCCTGAGTGCGACCCCTTTGAAAAACTCTTGGAGAGCATTGAAGGTTTTTGACGCGTTGCTTGTAAAACCCTGCCTCTTCGATGAAGTGGTCTCGACCGTTAAAGCTGTTCAGTAGAAGGGATTCTATATAGCTCACTTTTAGTTTCTGTTATCGTTGCGTAGGTCCTCGGGTGCTTCACGCGATGGGCCCGACCGTAAAAAATCGAAGATCGGCCCTAAAAATTACGCGAGATCACTTCGTCTTAGCTTCGTTTCTTCTCTTGCATCTTCGACGAGCCGTCTAATAACAACCCTCCTTCGTAAAATTTCTGCGTGAACCGTTGAGCTCATCGGCATAGTTGTTGTTAGCTCTTTGAGGCTGGCAGTGCTTTCGTTAAATCGCTTCTTCATTAGATCTCCTATTGAGAGGTGCCATTTGAACACGATTTCTGCGCCCTTTACTGCGTCGGGAAAATAATTGGACAGGAGCATGTCTCGACGCTATCACTATGACCCCACCGATAGAAAAATAAATGAGGTGCATTTCCGTTTTAGAGAAGTAATGGGAGTAAGGTCTGTGCATCCCTTTGCGAATCAAGGCCAGGTAAAAAGCTCGCTTGATTCGTTTTCCCCATCCCGACTCTGCCGCCTCTTCAGTTCATTGAGTCCCTCCGTTGAGATGCTTTGCTATCTTTCCAATTGGAGAATCATATGAACAAGATGAATCGCTTTCGAATGACGGAGCCGGTTCCCGATTACCAAAATTTTCTGGTTGCGGGAAGTGCCCTCTACGTAGACTATTCGGGGCAGCTTGCGGATATCGAATGCATTCAGCAAGTTCTTGAGGACCTCGCACGTAGTCGTGGAAAGACAAACGACCTTTGTAACCCAAGGCCTCCCATTTCGTCTGAGGACTAGAGCGCGAAAGTGCGCATATACATCGTCCGCAAACCGGTTTTAGTATTCCGAATTTGGTGCCGCCACCTTGCTTGGGGCCAGAAGTTTGGCTCTCGCCAAAACTTTCTTGAAGTTGAGCGAAGGCATCGAGCGTCTTATTTCATTCACCTGTTCCTGCCTGGAGGAAGAAATGCGAAATTACTCTAATGGCCGCTTTAACAGCGACGAAATTGTGGAAGCAATAGATAAGCATCAACGAGAACACGGCGACTGTTATTTTGAAAATAACGAGATCAAAGACTCCACAACTCTTAGTGCAAAGGCGCAGAGCTTTCGTGAAAAGAAGTTAGGGTGGCCGATGAGTCCGAACAGCTTTCGACGGGTCACGTCGGTAAAGATTAAAAAATAGCTGAGAAATTGAAATGAAATCTCGGATTGTGACGCCTATTTTTGGGTGCCGCCGAACCGATGGGCAGCCCATGCGGAGGATCTTCCCAGACCTGAAACTCTTATACATAGACAATACACAAAGGACGAATATGTCAGATACCAAACTACCTGTGGATCAAAGAAACGAAGGCCGAGAACATTTGTCGCCACGCGGACATCCGCAGCAGCATCAAGGGCATAAACCGAACCAAGAGCAAGTAGGGGGGGGCGAGGATCGCATTCGTAAACCGGCTAGCGATGTCGAACGTAATGGCTCCCAATCTCAGCAGCAAGAAGCCGCTAAAGGGCTATATGAAAAGCCTAATAAAGACCACCTTACATTGGTGAAAAAAACAGTTTCCCGCGACTGATCTCGCAACGGCTGGCTGTGAAGCATCCGTGGACTAAGTAAAGGTTAGGTATGGGGAAAAATTGATCGATGCCGAATATCGGCTTGCGAACTTCCAGGGCGAATTCGAATAAAAATACTATCCCAGGTAGCCGACCAAGTCGCCAGAAATGCCACCCTAACTCAGGATTCTTATGTCCATTTTTCAAAATGTAGACAGCTCCGGAAACTTTTCCTACGAGCTCAGATATTCGCACCACTCAGATGGGTGGCAAATGAATAGCATTTCGATTCAACGACGCGATCATCAGATTTTTTCAAAGAAGAATCTCGCAGGAGTTTACCGCGCGGAAGCGGTATTGCTTGAGCAGGGCGTCAACATGTGCGAAGCGGTAATTACACGTTTTAATCTGAAGCCGATTTTGCATGCATAGTAGTTGTACGCGCCTTTGTAACCTTTGATGGTATTGCCTGAGTCCAGTGCGATATCCCTATGAGTAGGAGAAGTTATGAGCAAGGTAAACCGGTGGCGTGAGTTTTCTTTCATAAAGACTGTTTCCTCACCAGAAAAAGGTATTGAGGCGAACTTGTCGACGAGAAATGATGAGAAATTGGCTGCCAGCCAAATCTTCGGAGCCGACGCTGTTCGAGATCAACAAGCAATCTTAGCAGCTGAGTCGGAAGGACTAGCGATTCAAGAGGACTAGATCTCGTCCGTTATCGGTCGGACAGAGAGCCTCAATTGTTGCCCTTGTCTTTCACGTCATTTTTCATTCATTAATATGGATGGACAGCATTTTAATTGAATGATTTTCGCGATCAAATATCGCGACAACGGACATCGCGGCCTGTTCCATTGAATCCTTAACCTGACCGCGATACGAAGGAATGATCGTGTCAAACTTCAATAAGACCCAAGGCTCTCATCGACTGGAGCAGCAAGGATTTACTCCCCACAAGGAGAAGACGTCGAGATCTAACGATGGTCGCTATTCTTCACGCGATGGTGAGAAGAGAAAGCAAGAGCAAGCTGATCAGCAAAGTGACGCTGGCCCACGCCGCTATGAAGGGGGTGACATCTATCGAAGGAACTACATGAGAGAGACCGAGAAGGCTGATCGCTCGCGGTAATGTTGTATGTGGGCAGGCAGTCCAATTTATTAAAGGGGCCGCAGTTGCGGCCTTTTTAAATGAGGAGATTGACATGCGATTTCATTTCGAAGATAGAGGCCATGAGGCTGGCTTCGTATGGCTGCGGATTGGGAAGATCGAGGTTATTGAAGTAACTAGTGGTTTAGGAAGCAGCCGCACACGAACAGAGTTTCAAATTCGAAACGCACCTATCAATCTAGAAGGTCAGATTATCGTCTGTCGAAAAGCAATAGCTCAATTTATTCGTGAATCTACGGGCTCAAAGGAAATGTCGATTTCAATTTTCGATGAATCGATTGAACCGTGGAAAGGACAATTGTTTGCGATAACCCCGCTGGATGATCATCTCGATGTGTAAGTGAATCGCTGATCCAGGCCCTTTCCTGACGCACACGCCAGCAATTTTTGTTGAATGGTTGTGCACCTTGCCCGTGATAACGGGCCGATATCCCAATAGTAGGAGTTTCCCATGGCAGAAAAAGAGCAAAAGCGCGGCAACCGAGAGCCGAAAAAACCTAAGAAAAAACCAGTGCCAGCAGTCCCGGTGCAGCGCGCTCATCAAGGACTGTAGTGAAAACGGTTCTTAATCATAAAAATCCTGACAACCGCTGGGCCACATCGCCTAGCCTTTGCCCCCGGGGCTATACGGCCTAGCTTCTTCACGGCGGGTTTATCGCGGGGCGTCTCTCCCCGCGGTGCCCTGAAAGGTCAACATGCGTCGATTTTTTCAATTTGCGTCCCAACGCTCCGCCCCAGATCCGTGGGCCGATACCGCACCTGTGCGCGAGGAACTGTTCGGCATCGAGCGCCTAGAGCAGCATGCGCGCAGCCTCGCGACGGCTCAGTTAGTTAGCATCCATCCACCTCGGGTTCGGTCGTTGCACAATCGGTTGCGCGAAAACGCCGTTGATCTGCTGCTGGCCTATCGCGCAGGTGCCGCAGAAGTGGCTGCTGGACGCCGTGTAGTCCCGGCCGCTGAATGGCTGCTGGATAACTATCACGTTGTTGAAGCGCAGGTGCGCGAGATTCGCACTGACCTACCGCCCGGCTACTATAGGCAGTTGCCCAAGCTGGCAGATGGTCCGTTGGCGGGCTATCCACGCGTCTTCGGAATTGCGTGGGCATTCGTCGCCCACACCGACAGCCACTTCGATCCTGCCGTCCTCCGCCGCTTTATTGCAGCCTACCAGGAGGTCCAACCACTGGACATCAGCGAACTATGGGCTGTGGCGATCACCCTACGTATCGTGCTGGTGGAGAACTTGCGCCGATTGGCCGATCAGATCACTGTCGGACGCGCGGCGCGCGCCGATGCCCAAAGGCTCGCCGACCGCTTGCTGGAACCGGGCGCAGCCTATGCCGCGTTGAACCAGGATATCGCCACGCGCGCGAGCAGCCCTGTGTCCGAACTTTTCGCGGCACAGCTCGCCAAGCGTCTGCGCGACCAGGACCCGCGCGTCACGCCTGCCCTACAGTGGCTGGATGAGCGTCTGCGTGACCAGGGCACGGATGCTGACCAGGCTATCCTGCATGCACAGCAGCGTCAGGGTGCCTCCAACGTCTCGGTGCGCAACGTCATCACCAGCATGCGCCTGATGTCTGATATCGACTGGGCAGATATGTTCGAGAGCACTAGCTTAGTGGACACGCGTCTGCGCGCTAGCAGCACCTTCGCGGAGATGGATTTCCCCACACGCAATCGCTACCGTACGGCGATCGAGCAACTGGCTCGGGGATCACCGTTATCCGAACTCGCTATTGTTGAGCGAGCGTTGGCGCTGGCGCAGGCGGCTTCGCCGAAGTCGCCCGAGCTTCTCGTCCAGAACTCCAGCAGGATAGATCCCGGTCATTACCTGATCGCCGAGGGACGCAGCGAATTAGAGCATGCCATCGGATTCCGGCCGCCACTGGTTCTTCGCATCGACCGTTTTAGCGTCCGCGTGGGGCTTGGCGGATACGTGACCGCCATCCTCGCGCTTGCGGCCATGCTGCTGGGTCTCGCGTTCTGGGCCATGTTTGGCATCGGCAGCTTGACGATAGCTCCCACAGGGCTGCTGGCGGTGCTCGCGATGGCCGCATTCATTCCCGCGACCGAGGTAGCCACAGCGCTGGTCCAGCGCGCAATTGCGTCCCGCGCTGGCGCAGTGACGCTCCCGGCTTTGGCGCTGGCCGACGGGGTTCCAACCCATTTGCGCACACTAGTTGTCGTGCCCACGCTGCTCTCCGGCGAGGCGGAACTGCGCCGGCATATCGAGAGCCTTGAAGTTCACCATCTGTCTGGTGCCGGTGGTGACCTATCTTTTGCTCTGCTATCGGACGGCCTTGATGCAGATTCGGAAGTGCTAGACGGCGACGCCTACCTGATCGGCATTGCGCAGGATGCCATCGACGCACTTAACCAACGGTATGGACCAGCACCAGGTGGTAAGCGCTTTTACCTGTTGCACCGGCAGCGCCGATTCAACGCAAGCGAAAACCGATGGATGGGATGGGAGCGTAAGCGTGGAAAGCTCCATGAACTCAATCGATTATTGCGCGGCGCAACTGACACCAGTTTTATGTCGCTGGGTGGTGCTGCCGACAAAGCTCATCAACCCGAGATCCTTGCCAGAGTGCGCTACGTCATCACGTTGGACGCCGACACCCGACTGCCCCGTGACGCAGCGCTGCGCCTGATCGGCAAGATGGCTCACCCCTTGAACTGTGTGCGCTGGAACAATGCTGAACAGCGTGTAGTGGGCGGTTACGCCATCTTGCAACCACGCGTGACACCAACACTGCCATTGGGCCGCGAGGGATCGTTCTATCAGCGCATTTCGGCCGGTTCGGGTGGCATGGACCCCTACGCGTCCGCCGTGTCTGACGTTTACCAGGACCTTTTCGGTGAGGGATCCTACACCGGTAAAGGCATCTACGACGTCGATGCCTTCGAGGCAGCGCTTGCTGGTCGTATTCCTGAGAACACGATGCTTAGCCACGACCTGTTCGAAGGCGTGTTCGCTCGCGCGGGGCTTGCCTCGGACGTCGAAGTGGTCGAAGAATTCCCTGCCCGCTACGACGTCGCTGCCAGGCGCCAACACCGCTGGACGCGCGGCGACTGGCAACTCCTGCCCTGGATACTCGGGCGACGCCATTCAGGTGCGACCCTACCGCCAGTGGGCCGCTGGAAAATGATCGACAACTTGCGGCGCTCCCTGCTGGCGCCCACGAGCCTACTGGCTCTAGCGCTGTGCGCTTGGTTGCCCTGGCCTCAATCATTACAAGCCATGGGGATGCTGGTACTGGCACTGGCAGTGCCGTTCTTTCTGCCCCACATCTCCGGACTAGCGCCAACGCGCGCGGGCATCGGGCTGGGTAGCCAACTACGCCGGTTGGCCAGCGATCTTCGGTTAGCCGTAATGCAGACACTCTGGACGCTAGCTCTGCTTCCGGATCAGACCTGGCGCACGATGGATGCTATTACGCGTACCCTGATCAGACTCTACGCGACGCATCGGCATCTGCTGGAATGGACAACCGCAGCCCAGTCCGCCGCTCGCCCGCGCCCCGGTATAACTGGCTTCTATGGCCAGATGGCCGGTGGCGTGCTGTTGGCCCTAGTATTCGCCATGGGCGTTAGCGTGTTCTTTCCTGCAGCATGCGCAATTGCGTTGCCGCTGTCGGCGCTCTGGGTCGCAGCGCCGGTCTTGGCCTGGCGCGTCAGCCGCCGTCCGCCGATCGTGACACCCGGTGCGCCCGAACTCACAGATACCTTGGCCCTGCGGCTTACTGCACGTCGCACTTGGCGTTTTTTCGAAACTTTCGTGACGCCGGCTGAGCACATGCTTCCACCGGACAATTTTCAGGAAGATCCGAAGCCAGTGATCGCTCACCGCACCTCGCCTACCAACATAGGCTTGTACTTGCTGTCGACGGTGGCGGCCCGCGATTTTGGCTGGGCTGGTGCCCTGCAGACTTGCGAGCGCCTGGAAGCGGCTTTCGTCAGCTTGCAGACATTGGAAAGGTTCCGAGGCCATTTCTACAACTGGTATGACACGCGCACGAACCAGGTGCTTGCACCGGCCTATGTGTCGTCTGTGGACAGCGGTAACCTCGCCGGCCACTTGATCGTACTGGCTAATGCCTGCGAAGAATGGATGGGTGCGTCGCTGTCGACGGATTGGACGGAGGGTGCGAGCGACGCACTCGCGCTAGCCCGGGAGTCGGCGTCTGCTAAACCTTCGACCCAAGGGGCACAGGGACAGCGACTGCTGAGCGTTCTTGCCGAGATCGAGGCAGGGTTCCACGATCCTGCCAGCATGCCACTTCCGGTATTTCAGCGCCTGGCCGATAAGGCGGCAGAAGAAGCGCAGGCGCTGGTCCCAGCAATACAAGCGGAAGGTGACGACCTGCTATTCTGGACCAATGCGCTGCAAGGGCGGATCGAGCAACAGGCACGCGACGCTAAGTCATTCGGCGTCGCGGCGAATGCTATCGATGCCCGCTGGCAGGCGTTGGCGCAACAGGCGCGTGCGCTAGCGCTAGGGATGGACTTCGCCTTTTTGTTGGATCCTGAACGCAAACTGCTTTCCATAGGTTATGCCGCAGTGGAGAACGTGCTCGATCCCAACTGCTACGACTTACTAGCCTCTGAGGCGCGACTAGCCAGCCTCTTCTCAATCGCCAAGGGCGACGTATCCACGCGCCACTGGTTCCGCTTGGATCGGACAGCCATCCCCGTAGGACGTGGATCGGCCCTGGTATCTTGGTCAGGGTCGATGTTCGAGTATCTGATGCCCTCGCTGGTGATGCGCGCACCGGCAGGTAGCCTACTGGAGCAGACCAATCGCCTGATCGTGCAGCACCAGATGGCCTACGGTCGGCGGATGAGCGTGCCGTGGGGCATCTCCGAGTCGGCGTACAACGCTCGCGACCTGGAATTCACTTACCAGTACTCCAACTTTGGCGTGCCAGGCCTGGGCCTAAAACGGGGGCTGGCTCAGGATCTGGTGATCGCGCCTTACGCGACCGGTCTCGCTACCATGGTCGATGCACCGCTCGCACAACGCAACTTTGAGTACCTGCAGACGCTTGGTGCGCTCGGGCGCTATGGCTTTTACGAGGCGCTGGACTTCACCCGTGCCCGCCTGCCCGGCGGGTCGCAGGTCGCCATCGTACGCAGCTTTATGGCGCATCACCAGGGCATGACACTTGTCGCAATCGCCAATACGCTCCAGGGCGCTCGCATGCGGGAACGCTTCCATCGTGAACCGATGATCCAGGCCTGCGAATTGCTGTTGCACGAGCGTATGCCGCGCCTCGTCTCTGTGGCGCGTGCGCGCGCTGAAGAGGTGCTGTCTGGCGCAACCAATCCACATGGTGACTTACATGCGGTACGGCACATAGACCCGTCTGTTACGGCGGCCCCTGCTACGCACCTGCTGTCCAACGGGCGTTATGCCGTCATGCTCACCGCAGCGGGTGCTGGCTACAGCCGCTGGCGTGAGTTGGCTGTGACGCGCTGGCGCGAAGACGCGACCCGCGACGACTGGGGCGCCTACGTCTATCTACGTGACACGGATACCGGTCAGATATGGTCCGCTGCGGCGCAGCCGCTGGCCATGTCACCCGACAGCTACGAGGTAGTCTTCGCCGAGGATCACGCCGCCTTTACGCGGCACGACGGCAGCCTGACGACCACAATGGAGGTGCTGGTGTCCGCCGAAGTTGACGGCGAGGTACGCCGCGTCACAGTCGTCAATACAGGCCGCAAGACTCGTGAAATCGAACTCACCTCTTACTCTGAGGTGGTGTTGGCGTCGCCCGCGGGTGATGATGCCCATCCGGCCTTCTCCAAGATGTTCGTGCAGACTGAATATCTCCCAGAGTTCGGTGCCCTAATCGCTACGCGACGCCCTCGCGGGCCGCACGAGCAGCGGATCTGGGCCGCACACTTCGCCGTGGTCGAAGGCATCGTCACGGCACCCGTGCAGTACGAATCCGACCGGGCACGGTTCCTGGGCCGAGGTCGTACATCCGCCACGGCGCAAGCCATGGCGGACGGAGCCATGCTGTCTGGTACGGCCGGTACGGTACTCGATCCGGTTTTCTCGGTGCGACACCGCGTGCGTATCGCGCCCGGTCGTATGGCGCGCCTGGCCTTCTGGACGCTGGTGGCGCCTACTCGCGAAGCGCTACTGGAATTGGTGGACCAGCACCATGACCGTAGCGCCTTCGAGCGTGCTCGGACCTTGGCCTGGACCCAGGCCCAGGTACAGTTGCGACACATCGGCGTCGAAGCCGACGAAGCCGCAGACTTCCAGCGGCTGGCGGCACCTATCCTCTATGCGGATACACGCTTCCGCCCACCGGCCGAGGAGATCGCTCGTGGTGCAGGCCCGCAGTCGGGCTTGTGGCGGCACTCGGTCTCCGGCGACTTGCCAATCGTGGTGTTGCGAATCGATGACATCGAGGATATTGCTCAGGTGCGCCAACTACTTCGTGCGCACGAGTACTGGCGAATGAAGGGGCTGAGCGTCGATCTGGTGATCGTTAATGAGCGAGCTTCCTCTTATGTGCAGGATCTGCAGTCCGCTATCGAAACGGCCGTGCGCCGGAGCCAGTCGCCCCTTCGACCACACGACGAGACGATAGCCCAGGGGGTGGTCCATACACTGCGCGCAGATCTGATGGATGTGTCAGCCCGGGCCTTACTGCATTCAGCAGCTCGCGTGCTGCTGCTAGCGCGTCGGGGCGACATCGCTCGGCAAATCGGTCTCCTGCCGGAGACGGTGCACTACGCGAGTGCGGCGCTCGAATTAGCTACCTATACCCAATCTTCCAACCTGACGAGGCAGGGGCAGAGCACAGACACGGCGCGGCTGGAGTTCTTCAACGGACTCGGTGGCTTCGATCAGGACGGTCGCGAATACGTCACCGTACTCACCGACGGACAGACCACCCCCGCCCCCTGGATCAACGTCATCGCCAACCCTGCCTTCGGCTTCCAGGTCTCGGCCGATGGCAGCGCAAGTACTTGGGCTGGTAACAGCCGTGAGAATCAACTTACCCCATGGTCCAACGATCCAGTGATCGATCCGACCGGCGAGGCGTTCTTCGTACGAGACGAGTCGAGCGGCGAGCTCTGGAGCCCTACAGCGCAGCCAATCCGCGACGGCGGTACCTACGTTGCACGCCACGGTCATGGCTATAGCCGCTTCACGCACGAGGCGCACGGTATCGCGCTTGAACTGCTGCAGTTCGTGCCACTGGACGACCCAATTAAGGTGTCGCGCCTCACCTTACACAATCTCAGCCCACAGACGCGGCGCCTATCCGTCACGGCCTATGCAGAATGGGTGTTGGGCGCCTCGCGTGCGGTTTGCGCACCCTTCATCCTTACCGAGATCGATGCAGCCAGCGGCGTGCTGCTGGCGCGCAATCCCTGGAGCACAGCCTTTCCGGGTAGAGTCGCTTTCGCCGATCTCGGGGGCCGGCAGACCGCTTGGACCGCTGACCGTAAGGAATTCCTTGGCCATCGCGGCAGTCTGGCGGCACCCGCTGCATTGCAGAGCCAGGCGTCCCTATCCGGTACGGTGGGTGCGGGCCTGGATCCCTGCGCTGTGCTGCAGTGCAGCCTAGTGTTGCGGCCCGGCGAGTCGGTAGACATCATCGCTCTACTCGGGCAATGCGGCAGCGCGCAGGAAAGTTTGGAACTAGCGGCGCGCTGGCGTGAGACTGATCTGGAGGCCGAACTGCAGCGGGTGCGTGACCATTGGGAAGGGCTGCTCGGTGCCGTGCAAGTGCGCACGCCAGACCGCGCGATGGACATCCTGCTCAACGGTTGGCTTCTCTACCAGACGCTGGCCTGCCGCATCTGGGCCCGCTCGGCGTTCTATCAGGCCAGCGGTGCCTACGGCTTTCGAGACCAACTGCAGGATGGCATGGCGCTCACATTCGCGCGGCCTGAAGAAACGCGTCAACACTTGCTGCGCGCTGCAGGCCGTCAGTTCCTCGAAGGTGACGTGCAACATTGGTGGCTGCCGCATTCGGGCCAAGGCGTGCGCACGCGAATCTCGGACGACCGCATCTGGTTGGCTTTCGCCGCGGCCAGCTATGTGATCGTCTCGGGCGATACAGCGGTACTTGACGAATCCATCGCCTTCCTGGAAGGCCCCGCGCTGCAGGTAGGCGAACATGATGCCTTTTTCCAGCCGATGCCTGCAGGCATCTCTACAACGCTGTTTGAGCACTGCGCGCGCGCATTGGACCAGAGTATCGACCTCACTGGCGAATTAGGGCTGCCGCTGATGGGGACCGGCGATTGGAACGATGGCATGAATCGTGTGGGCCAGGAAGGCCGGGGGCAGAGCGTTTGGCTCGGCTGGCTGCAGGTACGCACACTGATCCTATTCGCTCCTCTGGCAGAGGAACGCGACCCCACTCGTGCCGCGCGCTGGCGGAGCCATGTCCAGTCTGTGACGGCCTCGCTGGAGCGCGAGGCCTGGGACGGCGCCTGGTATCGGCGCGCCATATTCGACGATGGCACGTGGCTGGGCAGCCGCCACAGCGAGGAATGCCGCATCGATTCGATCGCCCAATCCTGGGCCGTACTGTCAGGAGTCGCCGATCCTGGCCACGCACAGATGGCGATGGACTCGCTGCGCTCGCACCTGGTGCTGCCAGAGGCGGGGCTGGCGTTGCTCTTTACCCCACCTTTTGACCACACACAGAGCGACCCTGGCTACATCTTGGGTTACCCGCCGGGCTTACGTGAGAATGGAGGTCAATACAGCCACGCGGCCATGTGGGCCATCCTAGCGTTCACGCAGTTACGCGGCGACCCGCAGGCGGGCGAGCACGCCCATGCCCTGTTCGCTCTGGTCAATCCTATCAACCATGCTCGGACACCTGCTCAGACGGCGCGCTACCGCGTGGAACCGTACGTGGTGGCTGCGGATGTGTATTCGGTATCGCCGCACGAGGGCCGGGGCGGCTGGACCTGGTACACCGGTGCCGCCGGCTGGATGCACCGTGCGGGTATGGAGGGGATTCTAGGCATTCGCCGCGAAGGCGAGGTGTTAATCCTCGATCCGTGTATTCCAGCCGGATGGCCTGGCTTTGAGGCAAAAATCGTCTTGGGTGCGGCACGCTACATCATCCAGGTCGAATCGCCGGGGATGCGCTGCGCCGGTATCTCGGCAGCTGAACTGGACGGCATGCCACTCACCTGCGATGGTGGCGCATTGCGAGTGCCCGTCACACCGGGTGAGCACCGGCTGGTGGCTACGGTGTGAAGGTATGCTTGTCCCACTGACCCGGCAATGAAAGCCAGCAGAAAGCGGCTTCGACTTGTTCTTCACCGCCTTCGGGTGTCCATGTATTTTTTCTCTGACGAGTAATGGACCAGCCTCTCAAATGCGACAAACTCGTCGATGCTGGCGCAGGCCAGATCTGTGGCTCACCAGGTCATCGCAGCCCGTACACGCGGGGAAAGTTATTAAAAAAATAACTTTAAAACGTATGGGAGTCGGCGCGCGCAGTTGCCCCCACCCCGCGCCTGCCCGCTACATAGGTCGGTTTTGACTCAAATTTGCATCAGCCGCCGAAGCTGGTCCAGCCTGTGGCGCAGGCTCGTTCTGTAGACATCCAATCTGACGCGTTTTGACGCACCCAGAAGGCTCTTTTAGCAGGCAGGGCAATCCACCGTACTGGCAGCGTGTTTTAACGCTCTCATGGGCAGAAAAAAGCCCGTGTTCGAAAACACGGGCTCTTTATAGTTCGGAGCGGTGAATTACGTTTTTCCACTTCCGGTTCTGATTTGGACTTCCTGGCGAATATCAACTGGCTGCAACGTTTGATAGCGCTGACGAATATTGTTATACACCCCAGGCGTATCCTCGGCAATTAGGGTAACCACCATTGCATAGGGTAGTGGAGGAAGAGAGCTGTTGTCTGTGCTCTGGCCGGACTCCCTTGCACCGTAAGTTATGTCGAAAAGTGGATCGTCCAACGTTTCAGCATTGAATCTGTGCTCTTGCTTGAGGGTCGTTTCCCACTTCTGCTCATCGGTCCGCGCCTGTAACTCCGACGTGTACATTTTCGAAGCGGAGAAAAAGGTCATCGTCTTCTTGGAAGCTCTCTTTGGACGGAAATATACGGTTAAGCCGGCACGCGTGTAATTTACGGCATGTTCAGGGTCTGTTTGACTTGCAAAACATAAGGTGGCGCGTAACGTAACACGCCCATTTAAAGGGAGCGAGGGGAACGGAATGAAAGCACGGAGGTTTTGCCCCGCGGATAACGTCCCCTGGTATATGACACGAACTTCGTTATCTTCGCACGTCAACACATCCTCAACAGTTTGGGGGAAACACCCGTAGCCGACATGGCTCATTAGCATACCTTCGGGCCGTCGCGCGTGTTGAGCCATTAGCGCCTTTACCGCTAGCATTGTCAAAGGTGAATTCAAGGATGCTTTCACACCGACTCCGATTCGAAGCGTGGCAGGTGCGCTGAAGCTGGTCCCTGATGTGTAAGTGTATTGGTTCGCCAGCGGGTTGTAGACGACGAACGGTTCGTCATCTGAGCCTCCGAACGAAACCCCATCGGGCTTGACCATCCCCGGGCTGCGGCCGGGGCCGTGAGAGCTGTACGCGGCTCTCTGCCAATCTGTTCCGTTGGTGTCGCAGGCTCCGACCGCGATTGCATTGACCATATCCGAGGGGGGCTGTACCCGGCACTCCGGCCAAGGTTTATCACCATCGTTGCCTACTGCAATGGTCGCAAATGTTTCTCCGGTCGCCAAATGTTTGTCGATCAAGGCGGTCCAAGGATGAACTTCGTCGTCTTCTATTGGCATATAAGGGCCAACACTGAAATTCACAAAGTCCAGCTTTTGCGCGGAAAGAACTCCATCGATCTGACTGAGAACCGCGTAGAGATCAACGTCTGGAACCCCGTCTTGTAACTGAAGCTCGGGGCTAATGCATCGGTAATGATTAACATTCGCATAAGGTTGTGGAAACTCCCCAGTAGTCTCATCCAAGTGCCCGAAAAGGAATGCGCTGGTCACTCCGTTGCCATGGCTTAAATATGCCGATGAAGTTGTTTCGGTCCCAGGGAGGATTGTTTCGGTTGCCCACGTACTTAGATCGGAATGTCCCAATCCGCCATCGAATATTCCCACGCGCAGCTTCTGGTCCAACGCCGGTACTGTTGGAAGCTGGCTCACCGCGACATTCGAGGCCCGCATTCCTCGACCACCAATTCTAAGCGACGGCATTACCCGGACGGCCCGAAGAAGCTGAAATAGTCCCAAAGTCGAAGCTTGACTCGGTGGAAGTGTTACAGGAACAAACGTTAGTCCGGCAACACATAAAGCGCGGCTAACCTGAGTTGTTCCCCCCAGGGAATTTACATAGCTAGAGAAGGACTCAAGAATATCTTTGTCGTCGGCAGAAGCATGCAGTACCGCTTCCAACATAATCGGCCTCTCGCTTTTGACCGAAACTAGATTCTTGTCCTGCTCAGTAAAGGGAAGGATCGACTCGAAACGACAAAAGGCTTTTTGATGTGTCGCCGCCGTTTGCGGTGACATCAGCATCGTCTCAAGGCGGGAGAACGATTTTTCTATGCCGGCGACATATAGAACCGCCGTGAAAATTGCCTCCCCATTAGATGAGCCTGTTCTAGTAAGTTTTCGAGGCGTGACATATGTCGAGCGACTACCAATGCACCGTAGTCCACTAGCAGAAAGAAGCGCATTTGGATGGTGGGTCTTAGCGAGAAATGCCGGATGCAAAACAAACTTGGCGACAGACTCACCTCTGGTCTTTACTTCCTGTGGCAAAGACGATCGCACAGCCCGGAGTTCTTCCAGTTGCTGGCCAAGGAGTTGTCGCTGCTCTCCAATCTGATAGGGATACTTTTTGGGGCCCGATGAACGCTTAAGTTCATAAGGGGATGTTAAGGTTTCTCCGTAGCCAAGAATAATATTTGTTGCCACCACTTCACTCTCCCAAATAACGTTTTATTACGCTGCTTACAGTTGGATGTGTTTTCCCGAAGTGAGTAGCGATATCTCTGCGAGAATGACCTTCGAAAAACATAAGCAGCATTTCGCCATCGAGCGGCTTAGCCATCCCACCTTTCGATAACCGCAATTTGATTGCATTGCGAACCAAATTCGGAACAAGTTCGGTTCTCTCAAGTAAAGCTGTTTTTCGAGCCGACATTACAATTTGCCCGATGGAGCTAAACGATTCGCCATGTAAGAGAGATGCCAGGCTAACTCGTACCTGCTCTGATTCGACAAACTCGGCAAGGTACTCCTGAATCAGTTGGCGGCCGGGAGGTTCGAACTTGAGAACGTGATCGAATCGCCTCCATACCGCGGGATCTAAGAGTTCTCCATGATTGGTCGCAGCTATTAATAGAGCATTGGCTGGCCAGTCATCTAAAGCCTGCAATAGAACGTTAACAAGTCGCTTCAGCTCGCCAACATCAGTTTCATCGTCTCTTCGTTTGGCGATAGCATCAAACTCGTCAAGCAGTAGGACACACGGTCTTGTCATTGCATGATCAAAGACCGCACGCAGGTTGTTCCCTGTTTTTCCCAGGAAACTGCTCATGACTGTCGCAAGATTGAGCGTTAGTAGGGGAAGTTTGAGTTCCTGTGCCATCCAATGTGCCGCTAACGTTTTCCCCACGCCAGGCTGTCCGCAAAAAAGGAGCGTGCGCGCTGGGGCAAGGCCTTCTTTTAGCAGTTCTTCCAGGCTAGCCCATTCTCTCAATACCCCATCGAGGGTCGTTTGCGTGGACTGATCTAGAATGGGTCGCTTCTCCAACGAAACGGGGAAAATAGTTTCGACCAACTCCATCCGCGAGTCTGCGTCAACTGGTATAGGCGCAAAATCGGTGGCGCCGCGCATAACATGCTCAGTCGACAGAAATTTTGACATCTCTTGAGCGAGCTCCAAATCAGTTTGTTTTAACTTGGAAGCAAAACGGCCCACGGCGAGTGCGAAGGCACTGCGAGACCCTGTCATTCCGGTCTTAACAATGTTGAGTAGCTCTTTTTTTGGAAAATTTTCCACGTAATTCTCTTTAAATCAATGAGTTGCGATTGGCGGTAAATTATTTAATATTGATTCTATTTTATATTTTCCATTATTGCTAGGCGTTTTCGGATCGCCGGCGCGATGGTGGCCCAAGAAGTCTAGTGTTTCGCAACTGGTGAGATTTCTTGCTGTGACTGAACTCCTGCTTCTCGTAAATTTGCCGTTATGGATTTTTCGGAAGGGGCTGCTAAGACAAACGCCCGCGTGAAGCGGGCGTTTGTCTTGGTAATGGACGTCAATTTTTTGCGTGGTGATCTTCGCTTGATCTGATAGTCAGCTAAAAGAACGGAAAGCATCATAGGCACGGCAGAGGCCCCACGAGAACATCCCATAACTCAAAAGGCCGAGAAAAATGCAGCCAATGTTGGCGGCGAATCCTGCCCGCTTGACTCCTGGCCGCGTTGACGCATAAAGCCACTGAGACAAGTAGGTTACGCCGGACAACACAGCGCTCAATAGGACGCCTAGGGCAAATGGAACGAGAACTTGGGAGAACTGTGGCACCAACGGGGCGGAGTTCTCGCTGAGATGCCCTATGAATGCCAGCATGGCTATAGATGCACCACCATTAAGCAAGAAGCCGGTTTTGATCGCAGCTTGCCCTGAGGAAATTACTGAGCGGAACATTTCTAGTTGTCCTTCGTGAGCCCGTTTTATCTGCTCCATTTGGCTCTGCATTTGCAACTTGAATTGCTCCACCTCCAAGGGTGTGGGATCGGATGCGGCAGTGTTTTCGTAGTTGGCAAGATAGGTTATCAATGCGTCACATACAATCGTTTCGTTGCCCTTGGCCTTAATTCCTTCGATAAGCTCTCGTAGCTCTTTTGCAAAGTCCTTTGCCTTCACTTGGCCCCCTATTTGTTTTGATTTGCAAGCATAGCATTCGCATCTGCGATGACGAATTCCGCTTCGCAATTATCAAACGACCCTGGCCCAATAAGGGCTTGCGAGGCGATAAATTTGCCAATTGCGAAGCAAAAAATGAACTAAGTATTTGATATAATTGAATTTCGCGCCGGACTTGTAATCAGGGGGTGGCGGGTTCAAGTCCTGCAGCCAGCACCAATACCGAAGCGGCTCACAGCAATGTGAGCCGTTTTTCTTTGCTCTGCAATCTCGCCGGTGCGTCGTAATCCGGCGCTAGCTGCGTGCTCGACATGGGCCGGCAACGCTGGTGCAACCGCACTAAGCTATCATCGAAGCTCTTTTGTGCGACGACCGCCAGATCCGCTCCTCGGACAACGCCATCGTCTCGACAAACTCGTGGGCCGCTGTCGCGCACACGCCTTGCCGCCATCCCTTCGGTTCATTCTCGGAATCTCGCCATGGAAATCAAAGTCAACTTCCTCGACAAGCTGCGTCTCGAAGCCAAGTTCGACGACTTCACCGTCATCGCCGACCAGCCCATCCGCTACAAGGGAGACGGCTCCGCGCCAGGTCCCTTCGATTACTTCCTGGCGTCATCGGCCCTGTGCGCAGCGTATTTCGTGAAGCTGTACTGCAATACGCGCAACATCTCCACCGAGAACATCCGCCTGTCACAGAACAACATCGTCGACCCGGAAAACCGCTACCAGCAGACATTCAAGATCCAGGTCGAACTGCCACCCGACATCGAGGAAGCAGATCGTCGCGGCATCCTGCGTTCCATCGAGCGCTGTACCGTCAAGAAGGTGGTGCAGCAGGGGCCTGAGTTCATCATCGAGGAAGTGGAGAGCCTGGACGCTGACGCGCAATCCCTGCTGACACTCAAGCCCGAGGCTGGCATGAGCACGCACATCCTGGGCAAGGATCTGCCGCTGGAGCAGACCATCGCCAACATATCCGGCTTGCTGGCCGAACTGGGTATCAAGATCGAGATCGCTTCGTGGCGCAATATCATTCCCAATGTGTGGTCGCTGCACATCCGCGACGCTCACTCGCCCATGTGCTTCACCAACGGCAAGGGCGCGACCAAGGAAAGTGCGCTGGCCTCGGCCCTGGGCGAGTACATCGAGCGCATCAGCAACAACCACTTCTATGCGGGTTCCTACTGGGGCGAGGAGATCGCCAATGCCGAGTTCGTGCATTACCCCAACGAGCGCTGGTTCAAGCCCGGCCGCGGCGATAAATTGCCCAAGGAAATCCTCGATGCGTATTGCCTGGACATCTACAACCCGGATGGCGAGCTGCGCGCTTCGCATCTGGTCGATACCAATTCCGGCAACGCAAAGCGCGGCATTTGCTCGCTGCCCTACGTGCGGCAGTCGGATGGCGAAGTGGTGTATTTCCCTTCCAACCTGGTCGAGAATCTGTTCGTCAGCAACGGCATGAGCGCCGGCAATACCTTGCCTGAAGCGCAGGTTCAGTGCCTGTCGGAGATCTTCGAGCGGGCCGTCAAGCGTGAAATCCTCGAAGGCGAGATCTGCCTGCCTGATGTCCCTCAGGACGTGCTGGCAAAGTATCCCGGCATCGTGGCTGGTATCCGCGGACTTGAAGAGCAGGGTTTCCCTGTACTGGTCAAGGATGCTTCGCTGGGCGGCGTCTATCCGGTGATGTGCGTGACCTTGATGAACCCCCGTACTGGCGGCGTGTTTGCTTCCTTCGGCGCTCACCCGAGCTTTGAGGTGGCGCTGGAACGCAGCCTGACGGAACTGCTGCAAGGGCGCAGCTTCGAAGGGCTCAACGATTTGCCGCAGCCGACTTTCGAGAGCAATGCCGTTACTGAACCCAACAATTTCGTCGAACACTTCATCGATTCTTCCGGCATCGTGTCGTGGCGCTTCTTCAGCGCCAAGGCGGATTACGAATTCGTGGAATGGGATTTTTCCGGCCAAGGCGAGAATTCCAACGCGCAGGAAGCGGCTACGCTGTTCGGCATTCTGGAGGAGATGGGCAAGGAGGCCTATGTGGCTGTCTACGACCAGCTCGGGGCGACCGCGTGCCGCATCCTGGTGCCTGGCTATTCCGAGGTGTATCCGGTCGAGGACCTGATCTGGGACAACACCAACAAGGCGCTGCTGTTCCGCGAGGATATCCTGAACCTGCATCGTCTGGACGACAAGGCCCTGGCTGCCTTGCTGGACCGCCTGGAAAACAATGAGCTTGATGACTACTCCGACATCGCCACCCTGATCGGTATCGACTTCGATGAGAACACAGAATGGGGGCAGTTGACCGTCCTTGAACTGAAGCTCTTGATCAACCTGGCCCTGCGGCAGTTTGAAGAAGCGCATGACCTGGTCGGTGCCTTCCTGCAGTACAACGACAACTCGGTGGAGCGCGGTCTGTTCTACCAGGCGTTGAATGTCGTGCTGGAAGTGGAGCTGGATGATGAGCTGGAGCTGTCGGACTATGAGACCAACTTCCGCCGCATGTTCGGCGACGCGCGCATGGATGCGGCCATCGGTTCGGTGAAAGGCAGCGTGCGCTTCTTCGGATTGACGCCGACCAGCATGAAGCTCGAAGGCCTGGATCGCCATCAGCGCTTGCTCGATAGTTATCGCAAGCTGCACAAGGCGCGTGCTCTGTTTGCGCAGGCGGATTCTGCATCGGCGGCCTGATGCAGTTGCATGTGCGTTGATGATGACGGCTTGGTTGCGTGGGTGACCAAGCCGTTTTTTTATTGCGCAGAGAAACCGGTTGTTATCGACGCCAACAACGTTCAGTGATGTTTCGCCTGATTACAACCCGTGGTTGAGCTCCAGGCGGGGCACCTGGTCCGGCACAATGAACGGATAAATGTTGGCCATGACGAATCGGGCCGAATCCTGGTCAGGCCGACATCTTCCTCACGGCAGGGTAATGGTCAGGTTGGCCGTGCGGGGCGCCAGTTTGACGATATCGGAATAGCCTGCCAGTCCATTTTCGGTGCCGCTGGTCAGCATCCAGTTCAAGCCCAGGTAGGCGAACAGGGCAATGAAGGCAAACAGTGAAGCCACCACCCACAGCGGCACGTCATTGCGCAGCTTGTTGACGATGGCGTCAGGCCGCGCCCAGTGTGGCGCGAAGCCCGCGCTCTTGCCTTTGAGATGAGCAATTTCATCACCCAGCCGCGCGGTCAGGTAATTCAGTTTTTCCGGGCCTTCCAGCGCGTACTTCCCCTGAAATCCCAACAACAGGCACATGTGAAACACTTCCAGCGCCTGGATGTGCGCATTGCCACGTACCCTCAGGTCTTCCAGCTGCTTGAAGAAATTTTCACCCGCCAGCTGATCGCCGAACATGGTCAGCTGCAGCGGCCGGCGCTCCCACGCATCGCGGATACCAAAGCTGGAGCGCAGGATGATTTCATCGACCGAGGCGCAGAAAGCATATTTGGCGGCATAGACATCTTCGGGTGAGACATCGAGCTTCTTGGCATTGCGCTCCACATCCCCCAGAAACTTCTGCATCTTCACCGCGAAGGAAGCTTCATCCAAGGGCGCGCTGCCGTTCTTGAGCATGAAGAGCGCGTAGAAACCGTCATACATCAGATCCAGCAGCGAGCGCGCATTGACCGGCGCGGCCGCCATCTGGGCCGGGGGCAGATGGTCTTGATCGAGCAGGGAAGGGGCCGAGGTCATGTTCATTGCGTCACCGCCAGGAGTTCGAGTTTGAGGTCACGGATACCGGAAGGTACATAAATGCAGATCGATTGCGCCTGCAGCATGCGTTCGTACATGGCGCCCTTGCTTTCCAGCGTGAAGTAATAGGTATCAGGGCGCACGGGCAGGGCGGCCGGCACTTGCGGCGAGTGCACCAGCTTCACGCCTGGCAATGCCGCCAGCACGAATTTTTCCACATCGTCGGGCGCGCCGATCTTGAAGCGCAGGGGTACCACATCCACCAGTTCGATGGCCGGGAGGTCGGCATTGACGGCGAGGTAGAAGCTGGTCTTCTCGTCGATCTTGCCGGAGTCCAGCATGCCCAGATGGTAGGAGGGTTTGCTCTCGTGCAGGGCGATGGCGAAGTAGCGCGAGGATAGTGTTGCTTCCATCATGGAGGAAAACAAGATCGTTGGTTTGTTGCCCCTGGCGGGCAGCATCAAGCAGAATTACGGTGACCGATCCTTGGCAATACCGCCTGCCGTACAGCGGTGCGTCCATTTTGCTGCCGCTCACGAATTGCGTTTCTATCAGCGTCTCGATAGCCTGGAGAAAACGCGGGGCGAGCAATATCTTTATCCAGGAACGAGTGAGGACGTCACTGGAGGAGCACCGGATGGTACGCTCAATTTCCGTGGAGAGCTCCAACGGGTGCCGTTGCGTGACATGCTCAACGAGGCATTGATTTCGGGGGCGATGATGGACAGGATGGAGGATCTCGCGATCTATAAACCCATTACCTTTCAGCGGTTCTCCCTGGCGGCCCCCATCGTCGACGACAAATCCAGCTACCGCATGATGGAGCTGGTCAACGCCTATCGCGCCGTCGTCCCGCGCGCGCCAGGCCTGGATTTTCTCAAGCACATGAGCGTCTTCATTTCCTGGCTGGCCGTACGTTACCAGTCAAAGGAATTTCGCGAATCCGTGACCACCCATGCAGACGCGGTGCGCGCCGCCCAAGATCAACGGCGCGAACGGCGTGAGCGTGCGGAGAAGGCGTTCGCAGAGGCGCGCCGCACGGCCTCGACTGACCGCGAAGGCTATGGCCGGGCGATGGCCGAGTTGTTCGCGGCTCAGGATGATGAAACCCGCAACATGCCAAACACCATCCTGGAAGTGCACCGCCCCTTTGTCAGCGTCTGGGAGCGCCTGGATAAGGAAGCTCAGGAGGTCATTGCGCAGCGGGCCCGCTACCAGAAACAGCAGGACGACGAACCCCAGCGCAAGATGAAATGGCAGAAGTACGTTGACGAGCATGCGGCCATTTTCGCGGACCCCTCGGGCCAGAAACCGACCTACAAACCGGCACGTCCTTTGATGTCGCCCGGAGAGCTGACGCTCGCCGATGCCTGGATCAATGCCGCCAATGGCAAGAGCCCGCTGCCCGACAAAGTGATGGCCCTGTTCGATCTGCTGGTGCATGACACCATGCTCACCAGCTGGCACGACCATGTTCTCTCTGCCACCTTGTATTTCCAGACACGCGCCATCGATACCTTCGGCAAGACCGATGCCAAGAAGGAAGAGGAGACCAGGAAGAGCGACGACATGAATGCCGCAGCGGTGCGGCGGTTGCAGGGCAATGCGCTTGTTCTCCCGAACTAGAACACCGGGACTGATGCCATGAGTGATGTGCCTGACGATCCGCTGGCGCTGTTGCATTGGGCGCAGGCATGTCGTGAACGCGGCCACCAGGCCTTCCTTCTGCTCGATACGGCGCAGGCCGAGGCGAGCCATCTCAAGCTGCAGTCCATGCACATCCCTTATGCCTCGCTGTTCGAGGGAAAGCGCGAAGAAGCCCTGCCTGAGATTGCGCCCCTGCTGCTTCCCCTCTCGGGACTGGATGAGAGGCGCGCACTCGTGCTTGTGCGCTGGGTTTCGCAACTGGGATTTGCCGCGCCCTGCCTGAGCTGGTATGAAAGTACGCTTGGCCTGCAGGACTTTGCAGCACATCTGCGCAACTTCCATCACGCGGGCCTCAGCGATGGACAGGCCATGATGATGCGCTGGTATGACACGCGTATCCTGCCGATCTGGATGCAGGCGTTGACCAAGGATCAACTGGTGCTCTTTACCGGCGGCATGCTCAGCCTGGCTTTCGTGGACCGTTTCGGCGAAGCCCGGACGCTCTATCAGAGCGAGCAGGTGCACACGCCCAGCCAGGCTTTGCCGTTGGACGCACCGCTGGTGACGCTGGATGACCGTCAGTTCGGGCTGTTGGTGGATGCCGGAGATCTTGATGCCCTGCTTACGCATTTGCGCTTCGTGATCCCTGATGAGACGAACGCATTGCCTCCACGCACGCTGGTGGAATTCGTCGCGACCTATCAGCAGCGTGCGCGTGAAGCTGGTCTGGATGATATTGATCGGCAGACGCAGTACGTATTGTTGGCGCTCTACACCAGCGGCGCTGGCGTTGAGCATCCGGCCGTGAAGGCCTTGATGCAGAATCCGCCGGATTCCCTGGCAGGCTATTTCGATGCCTTGCAGGCCATGCCTGAGGAAGTCTGGGAAGCGGGACCATCTCTTTGGGAGAATGAACATGTCGCATGAACACTGGCAGAAGCGGATTGTTTTTCCGCAATGGGCACTGGTACTGGGAATGGTGTTCCTGCTCGCCATGTTCAGCCCGCGCGCGCACGCCCAGACGAATGATGATCTGAAGGCCTTGGTGGCCCATCTGAAGTTCGTCATTCCCGATGAAACGGCATTGGTCGAACCGAAAAAACTGGAACGCTTCGTCGAGCAGTACCAGAAGCGTGCAGTTTCTGCAGGGCTGAAGGATATCGATCGCCAGACCGCCTACGTGCTGCTGGCCTTGTACACCTCGGGCAAGGGCCTCGAACAGCCCGAGTTCAAGCAGGTGATGGCGCATCCGCCGGCTTCCTCGGATGCATTCAGCGATGCCCTAATCGGGCTTCCGCAACGTGTGTACGATAGCGGGCCGCCGTTGTGGGAGAACGCTGCGCATGCGCGGGCTCGATGAAGATTGACTGCGGACGCCTTTTGCATGATCCGTGAATTCCTTGGATATTAATAAATAATTTAAATGAAATATCTTTTCAGAATGCCCATGGGCTCTTTTGTCCGCCCCATGTTCCTTGCTCTGCTTCTTCTCAATGGATGCGGAGAGCCGCCGGAACGTGCAGAGGCGATGGATATGCAGGCCTTTAACCATACCGCTCACGGAATTGAAGACTTTGATGTCACCGTCATCCCCGGGATGCGTTCTGGCGGCGGTTATATTGCTGCCGGATCAGGTGGCGGTGCAGTTTGCTGCATCAGTGTGCCGCATGACTGGAAACCGGGGCTCATGGCGACCATCCATGTCCGCACTTACAACAGTGCCGGAGAAAAGCAGGAGCCGTCCTGGACTGTGCCGGTCCCGCAATACACACCGGAGAATGCCGGTCACTTTGCGGTGCACTTCCTTCGGAGCGGGCAGGTCAAGGTCTTCGTGACGAATTTGGCCCCATGGCATCCCGACTATCCCCTCAAGGGCGAAGAGGCCCAAATGAAGTCCGCGACCAGCTAGTCCAAGGAAACTGATCATGACCATGCTGTATACAGGAAAGGCCGTGCCATCGGACGGTAAACGTAAATTCTCCGCCAGGGAGGCTTCGCAGCGTGCCAAGGCACTGGCCTGCTTGCGTGCGCCAGGTAGCACCGCGTGCAAGGGACAGGTATTCGTCGGTTTGTTCTTCGATGGCACCGGCAACAACGACAAGTGGGTCGAAGACAAGCAGACCAAGACGCAGCGAGAGCGCAACAAGCACAGCAATGTCGCGCGCCTGTATGACGCTTACATCGGTGATACCAGCAACGGCTTTTACAAGATTTACATGCAAGGGGTCGGAACCCCATTTGCAGAGATCGGCGATACCAGCAAGCTGGGAACGGATATCGGCGGGAATGCCTTTGGCTTCATGGGCGCCGACCGTATCAATTGGGGTATCACTTATCTGCTCGATGCGATCCACAACTATCTGACAGGCACTGGTCTTTTCAGCGGTAACGGGCAACGGCGTGAACTCGTCAACTTCATGAGTTCTTCCATGCTGGCGGGGGGCAACGCCTATGCAGCGACGGCGGACATGAAAGTCGGACAGTGGAACGTGCCCGGCTATTTGCTGAACGCACCGGAGCAGATGCGCCGCGCCGACATCTACAAACAGTTCATCGACAAGCTGACGGCCGCTGTCAAATCCAGCCAGCGCAAGATCGTGCAGATCAATGTTTCGGTATTCGGCTTTTCGCGCGGAGCGGCTGAGGCTCGCGCGTTCACGCATTGGCTGCACGAACTCTTTACGCCTTCGGGTGGTGCCTTCGAAATCGCCGGTGTGCCAATTCGCATCGGTTTCCTCGGTATCTTCGATACGGTCGCCTCGGTTGGCATCGGGGATGTAACGCCGATCACCTTCGGCCACATGGCCTGGGCGCACAATACGCAATCCATTCTGCCCGCGGTTGAAGAGTGCGCGCATTTCGTGGCGCTGCACGAACAACGCGCCAGTTTTCCGCTGGAGTCCTCCACAGGGTGGAAGAATGTCGGCTATCCCGGTATGCACTCTGACGTGGGTGGCGGCTATCTGCCGGGAGAGCAGGGCAAATCCATGCCTGACTGGGGCTTGTCACCGCAGCTTTCGCAGATTCCCCTCATTGACATGCACTTTGCCGCACTCAAGGGCGGCGTACCGCTCCTGACCTTGGCCGAGCTGGCGAAAGATCCTGCCAGCGCCAAGGGGTTTGCCACCGACGCGCGTTTGGTCAAGGCCTACAACGACTGGCTGGCAGGTAACGGCATCAAGGCCGGCAGCATTCGCGAATTTACGCAGGCCCATACCCGCCAGTATCTTCGGTGGCGAGGATCACTGCATGAGGGGAAGGGCGGCTTGCTGTTGAACAAGCGCTTCTATCGGGATGCTGCGACCCCTGACAAGAAGGATCTGCTGGAAGCCGATGTCGAACTCGGGAAAATGATCCGTGACTGGCGCGATCGCTGCAATCTGGATCTGGATCAGCGCATGGGGCAGATGGCCCGGAAATATGCGCGCCGCGTCTCGCCGCTGGCGGGCGTCCTGACGGATGCAGCCAAGGAGCGCCTGACTGCGGAAGAGAAAAAATTCTACGACATCCTGTGCGCAGGCCCGGTGCCTCCGGCCGCCTCGGTAACGCTCTTCGACGACTATATCCATGATTCCCGCGCCGGCTTCCGGGTGGCGGGCAAGCACGAACCGATTTTCATCACTGGTGGCTATGCCCGCTTCCGACAGGTATTTTTGCAGGGCGAAGGCGATTCAGCCACGCGCAAGATCGGCGAACTGGTCGAGCGCAAGGTGGCGGAGCGTGCTGCGGACATGGCTGAAGACGCGCGTGACATCAAGGATTACACGGTGCGTACCTATGATCGCGCCCGCGACCGCATCGTCAGCGGCTACCATGCCGTCGAGGATGCCGCCGTACGCGCCAAACGCCAGGTTGAGGATAAAGCGCTGGCGGCCAAGCGGGAGATCGAAGAACAGGCTGAAGCGGCCAGAAAGAAATTGCAGGCGGCTGCCGAGGCGGCAAGAGACCAGGCCAGCGCACTGAAAAAGAAAACCGTGGCCGAGATCAAGCGCGAAGCCGACGAAGCCCAGCGCATCTATGATGCCGCCCAGCGCCACGTCATGAAGAAGTATGAGGAGCTGGGCGCAATGTGGCACAGCATCGTGGATTGACCCGACTCGATCTCCAATTGATCGCCTTTGGAGGCCGCCTGCCTCGCTCAGGCTCTTTCAGGTTTTCTATGCGAATTTGCCTGTTTTCTGTTTTAAGTGTGACGGTCTTCATGATGTGTCATTGGGCCGCCCTTGCTTCTGCTGAAACTCCGTGGAGCAGGGATTGCGTTGGCCATCTGGAAATTTCCTTGCCGGAAAAGGCCGATGTTGCTGCGACCGCATTTGAGCAGCTGTTTCAGGCAAGACGTACGCTGTATAGTGAATTTGAAGACGGCCAAGTTGCAGCATATAGCAAGTATGAATATGCAGGCACGATGGAAGTGACGCGTCGTCTGTCTGCCGACGAGAACAGGCGTTTCTTGTCCGATATACGTAAAACCAGCATGCGACTTAAGGAGGATGCTGAAGGCTACAGGAAGTTGAATGCAGATGCGCCGGAAGCCGAGTACGAGGAGCACAAGCTCCATGCGGGGGATGGGCTTGGAATGCGACGTTTTAGATACCTTTATGCTGCCAAAAGCATGGGCCTTCATGCGGTAAGTTGGGGCTTGACTTCGCCCGACGACCGTATTCCCGAGTTCGTTCAATTCATGAACAAACTGATCAACGCGGTCGAATTGCGTGATAATTTCACCGTGCCGTCAGCTCCCGGACTTTGCATGCCTCACGTGTTCATTCCCATTGATGGTGCCGAGATTTATGGTCATTCAATTGCCACTACGTATCGCCTGAAGAGACATCCCGACGTCACCGTGTTGCTGGAAGATACCAGCGCCAGACGTCCTTACCCATCACAAGACCCCGCGAAACTGACGGCAGTCTACAAGTCCAATTTCTTCTGGACCCAAGACTACCGAAGCTATGACTCGATCAAGAATCTGCTGACCTTGCGGCGTCACAACACGGTTGAGTTCGCCGGGCAGAAAGGTGTGGAGTCCATGGTGAGCATGATTCGCAAGGACAAAGCAACAGAGGACTATGGATATCTGGTTGTCACCGACGGCGATCCAAACGCCGGAAATCAGAAGCCCGAACTGATGCTGTACGTGATCCGCGACGCCAAGAACGCTGAGAAGCGCGGTATGAAACCGATCGGAAAGGATGAGTTTTTCAAACTGGCCCGAGAGATTGCGACTTCGGTCAAGCTACGTTCCTTACATTGATTGCAGATCGTAATTTGGTTGGAATTGCCGTGCGTAGGAAAAGCCCTCATTTACACATGCCATTCGAGAGTTGATATGAAATTTCATCGCTTGGTTGTCGCATGTCTGGCTGTCTTGCCTCTTTTTAATTGCAGTGCCATCGCATCCGATGCGCGTTTATGGACTAAAGATTGTGTGGGCTATCTGGAAATTTCGTTGCCGGATAAGGCTGACGTAGCCGCGACAGCCTTCTCCCAACTTCTCCATCCTGCCCGGACCGTATATAGCGAATTCGAAGATGGTCAAGTTGCTCCATACAGCAAATACCACTATGTAGGCGCCATGCAGGTCACGCATGCCCTTTCGGAAGAGAAGATCCAGCGTTTCTTGGCCGAGGCTAAAAGGACTCGCGCGCAGTATCAAGCGGATGCTGAAAGTTATAAAAAAAATGATGCCAATATGCCCGAAGCGGCATACCAGGAATTCAATCTGCCGAAGGGTGATGGGGTTGCAATACGGCGGTTCAGATATCTCTATGCAGCCAAGACCATGAATCGCCATGCGTTCAAGTGGGGGATGAATGCGCCAGATGATCGCATTCCAGAGTTCGTTCAGTTCATGAGCAAGCTGCTAAGCACAGTTGCACTTCGTGAGGACATGACGGTGCCGTCAGGCTTCGGACTTTGTATGCCGCACTTGTTCATTCCGATTGACGGCCCGGACAGGTACGGTCACACAATTGCAACGACCTATCGGCTCAAGAACCATCCAGACGTGACCGTAATGCTGGAAGACGCCAGTGCAAAGCGCCCGTTGGAATCGCAGGATCCGGCGAAATTGACGGCACTCTACAAGTCCAATTTCTTCTGGACCCAGGATTACCGAAGCTACGAATCGATCAAGAATCTATTGACGATGCGCGGCCACAACACCATTGATTTCGCCGGACAGAAAGGTGTGGAGTCCATGGTGAGCCTGATCCGCAAGGACAAGGTGACGGAAGATTATGGTTATTCAATCGTGACCCAAGGCGACCCCGACGCCAGGAATGAAAAGCCCGAGCTGATGTTTTACGTGATTCGTGACGCCAGGAATGCCGACAAGCGCGGAATGAAGCCCATCGATAAAGAAGAATTTTTCAAACTGGCCCGCGAGATTGCAGCTTCGGTCAAACGTCGCGCCATGCCCTGATTCCTCGCCAAGTCACCAGCGATAGTTGCACGATGCATCTTTCCCCCTTCAAGCCATCCTCCCCACCCCCAGCCGAAACACGCTCACCGACTCCGCCAGCCTGCGCGCCTGTTCCTTGAGCGCTTCCGTGGCTGCCGCAGCCTCCTCGACCAGCGCCGCATTCTGCTGCGTCACCGTATCCATCTGTGCAATGGCCTGGTTGACCTGTTCGATGCCGGCTTCCTGTTCGCCGCTGGCGGCCGAGATCTCGCTCATGATCTGCGTCACGCTGCGCACGCTCACCACCAGTTCCTCGATGGTCGCGCCCGCATTCCTGACCAGCTGGCTACCGGCTTCCACTTTCTCCACGGAGGTTCCGATGAGGGTCTTGATTTCCTTGGCCGCTGTCGCCGCGCGCTGGGCCAGGCTGCGCACCTCAGAGGCCACCACCGCAAAGCCGCGCCCCTGTTCACCGGCGCGCGCGGCCTCCACTGCCGCATTGAGCGCCAGGATATTGGTCTGGAAGGCGATGCCATCGATCACGCTGATGATGTCCGCAATCTCGCGCGCCGACGCCTGGATCTCGTCCATGGTGCTCACCACATCCGTCACCACCAGCCCGCTGCGCGAGGCTACTTCCGACACCGAGCCCGCCATCGCATTGGCCTGGCGCGCATGATCGGCATTGCGCCGCACGGTGGAGGTGATCTGCTCCATCGCCGCCGCCGTCTCTTCCAGCGAACTGGCCTGTTGTTCCGTGCGCGCCGACAGGTCGAGATTGCCACCGGCGATCTGGGTCGAGGCCGTCACGATGGTATCGCTGCCGGTGCGCACACCGCCGACCACGCGCTGCAGGCTGCTGTTCATCTCCTTCAAGGCTTGCAGCAGTTCACCGGTCTCATCCTTGCGCTTGACCTCGATACGGCTGCCCAGGTCGCCTGCCGCCACCGTCTTGGCGATGGTGACCGCCTCGGCGATGGGGCGCGTAATCGAGCGGGTGGCAAGCAGCGCCAGCAGTGCGGCCAGCACCACTACCACCGCACCTACGCCCAGCTCGACCACTTCGCCGTTGCGGATGGCGCTGGAGATTTCCTGGCCGGTGCCATTGGCGTTCTCACGCGCAATCGCCAACAGGCCCGCAAAACCTGCGCCCAGCACCTTGTCGGCGCCGCTGATGGAAGCATCGATCTCGTTGACCGCTGCCCCGGCGGCCTTCATCGCCTGTGCCTTGGCCACGGCTTCACGGTAATTGCGTTCGCCCGTGCTGATCTTCTGCAGCAGCTCTTCTTCCTTGGGGTTGTCCACGCCCAGCTTGCGGTACTCGCTCATGAGGCGGGCGATGGCGTCCATATCGGCCAGGAAATGCTTGTCATAGTCCTTGCCGCGCACCACGTAGTTCTTGAAGTTCTGTACGCCGTCGCCCAGCTTGATGTAGCCCTGGGTGGCGTAGTCCTGCTTGGTCAGCACGGTGCCGGAAAAATCACCCCAGTGCTGGCCGATCCGGGTCAGCGTGAGCAGGGACGCGGTAATGAGTACGCAAGCCAGCAACGTGACCAGCAGGAAGGAGCCGCCAAGACGGGTGCCGATTTTCATGCCTGTTCCCTGAAAATTATTTATAAGATTTACCAATTCTGAGGGTGGCTGGTCGTGGGGAAAGCCCGATGGAGGCGGGTAAAAGCCTTGCAGCTCATCATTTGTCATACCAGTGCTGGCAAATCGACAAGATGCCTGGGAGCATTCTTTCGCCTTCCGCAAAAGAGCGTTGCCGGATCCCCGGTTTTTCCACCGGAATGGAAACAATAGAATGTCTGTATGGGAATCAAGCATTCATAAGCGATACGCACCGTGCAGCATCCGCTTGCATTCCAGGGAGCAGAACATGAACAAGATCTTCACACGCCAACTCGCCCTGGCCGCCACGCTTGCCTTAGCTGGCATCGCAGCGCAGGCAGCCTATGCCGCCGAACCCGCCAAGGCCGAGCCGGCCTCGACCATCAGCATTCCGGCGCAGCAAACGCGCACCGCCGCTGCCGAGCAGCCACAACAGCCAGGCCTGACCCGCGCCCAGGTCATCGAAGACCTCAAGCAATACCAGCGTGCGCATGCCAACCCCAGCTATGCCGAGCTGGTCTTCCTGCGTTGAGAATGGAATGAAAAAATGCCGCTTACTGCGGCAGGAACATCTTCTGCAACAAGCCGATGAGCTGGGCGCGTTCGGTGTCCGAGAGCATCTCGGTGGCCTTGAGCTCCAGCTCGATGGCGGTCTGTTCGGCCTTGGTGCACATGCGCATGCCGGCAGGGGTCAGCGCCAGGACCTGTGAACGCCGGTCTTGCGGATTGCGCTGGCGTACTACCAGGCCGCGCTGTTCCAGCTTGTCCAGCAAGGTCGCCAGGTTGGGCGGGGAGACGTTGATGGCCTTGGACAGGCGCTTCTGGTTGATGTTGGGATTGGCCTTCAGCAGGCTGAGCACCGTGAAGTCGACTGGCCGCAGCTCGAACTTCGCCATCCGCTTTTCGAACAACGGCATGATGGTGATGTAGGCGCGGCGGCAGTTGTAGCCGACCAGGCTCAGCAGCAGCTGCTGGTCCAGCGCCGCGCTCGGCGCTGCATCGTCGTCGGAATCGAAATCAGCCGGCTTCTTGGGCAGCATGGTGGTCCAGGTCGGTAGGAAGGGGCGGCAGCCCGGTCGCCAGGCAGCCTTCGATCACGCTGGACAACTGGTGGACTTCCGCAAACACAAAGGCGAAATGATAGCACGCGGCATCCCGCTTGCCGCCGTACCAGGCCGGGTCCGAGGCCATGGCCGAAAGCGCCCTGCGGCCCGCGCGCAGCCACATCCAGCCCAGCGCCACATGGCCGGTCAGGCGCAGCATTTCATCGGCAACAAAGTAGGGCAGGGAGGGCGATTGCACCGCCGCCGTGGCAATACGCTTGGCAAGCCCACTTAATTTATCCACAGCGTTGGCCAGCAATCGGGCCTGATCACCAAGCAGGGTTCCCTCCTCGATGTCCGCGCGCACCAGCGCGAGGAAATCATCCAGCCGCTTCCCCTCATCGCCCAGCACCTTGCGCATCAGGAAATCGATCGCCTGGATCTCGTTGGTCCCCTCATAGATCATGGTGATGCGGGCGTCGCGCATGAATTGCTCGATCCCCGTCTCGATCACATAGCCATGTCCGCCGAAGACCTGCAGCGCACGGCTGGCACACTGGAATCCCAGATCGGTGAGGAAGGCCTTGATGACCGGCGTGATGAATTCCAGCCGTTCATGATGGCGGCGGCGCTGGGTTGCATCGGGATCATGCGCGGCCAGGTCCAGCAAGAGGCCAGCCCAGCAGGTCAGCAGGCGCGCGCCCTCGATGCGGCAGCGCTGCTCCATCAGCAGTTTCTGCACGGCAGGGTGGCGCACGATCAGGTCATTGCCCGATGAACCCGGTGCGCGCGACTGGCGACGTTCACGCGCATAGGCGCTGGCGCGCTGCCAGGCTGCTTCGGCCAGCCCCAGTCCCTGCGCGCCCACATGCAGGCGCGCGGCATTCATCATCACGAACATCGCTGCCAGGCCGCGTCCCGCTTCACCCACCAGCCACGCCTGCGCCTGCTCGAAATGCAGGCTGCACGTGGCGCTGCCATGAATGCCCATCTTGTGCTCGATGCCGGTGCAGTGCACGCCATTGCGGCTGCCATCGCCCAGCACGCGCGGGGCCAGGAACAGCGACAGCCCCTTGCTGCCCGGTAGCGCATCCGGCAAGCGCGCCAGTACCAGGTGAACGATGTTGGGCGTCAGGTCGTGCTCGCCCCCGGAGATGAAAATCTTGTCGCCGGTGAGGCGATAGCTGCCATCCTCCTGCGGCACGGCGCGTGTGCGCAATTGCCCCAGGTCGCTGCCGGCCTGCGCTTCCGTCAGGCACATGGTGGCCAGCCATTGGCCGCTGGCGATCTTCTCCAGATAGCGTGCCTGCAGCTCGGGCGAGCCGTGCGCGGCCAGGCAGGCATAGGCCCCATGCAGCAAGCCGGGATACATGGTCCAGCCATGATTGGCCGCGCTCAGCATTTCATAGAGGGCGCAGTCCAGCACATGCGGCAAGCCCTGGCCGCCGTGCTCGGGTGCGCAGGCCAGGGCCGGCCAGCCGCCTGCGCAGAATTGCGCATAGGCGCGCGCGAAGCCGGGCGGCGTGGTGACCGTTCCGTTTTCGAGACGGCAACCCTCGCGGTCGCCGATACCGTTCAAAGGCGCGACCACGTCAGCGGCGAAGCGGCCGGCCTCTTCCAGCACCTGCATCATCAGTTCGCCATCGATCTCGGCGTGTGCAGGCAAGGCGCGCAAGGCCTGCGGTGCCTGCAGCACCTCATCAAGGACGAAGGCGAAGTCGCGCAGCGGGGGTGTGTAGTGCATCGTCATCGGCTCCGTCCACCTCAGTTGAGCAGGTAGGCGTCATATACCACCGCGTTGCCCAGGCGCATGGCGTAGCCCACACCCATGGCGCGGTTGAGCCAGTCGTACTTCTTGGAGGCGGTCTCGAAGTTCATGAACAGGCGGAAGGTATAGCGCGACGGATCGACCGGCTTGCCCTTGGCGACCTCGGCCATCACCTCCGGCGGGCCGTAGCGCACGCCACGGGTTTGCAGGTAGACCAGCTCGCCGTCATCGAGCTTGAGCAGGTAGCGGGTGTCGATGATGGCCAGGCCATCGGCCGTCACGGTTTGCCAGTCGGCACCGTTGTTGAGGATCTCGCCATTGATGAGCGGTCCCTTGAAACTGCCGCCGGTGATCGGGATGATGCGGCGGCGGCCCAGGTCGGAGGTCTTGCCCAGCTCCCAGATCGGCGCCACCAGGTCTACCGAGAAGCGGGCCAGGAAGGCCAGCTTGGGTTGCGGCGGCACCAGGGTGGTGTTGTCGGCATCACTGGCCGCATGCACCTGGAAGGACAGCGTCAGGGCAGCCAGCAGCAGGAAAAGCTTTTTCATGTCGGTCTCCTCGTTCTATGTGTTTTTGACATACCGTGGTGCAGAAAACGTCAAGCCTCAGGAAGCCGCCACCACCTCGGCTTCCAGCTTCTTGCCAAATCCCAGGTAGGCCTGGATCACCTGCGGATCTCCCGCCAGCCTGGCGGACTCGCCCTGCATGGTGACCTTGCCCAGTTCCAGCACATAGCCATAATCGGCCGTCTGCAAGGCCGCGCGCGCATTCTGCTCCACCAGCAGCACCGAGATGCCGGCCGTGCGCAGTTCGGAAACGATATGCAGGATTTCCTTGACGATGCGTGGTGCCAGACCCAGGCTGGGTTCGTCCAGCATCAGCAGTTCCGGCTTGGCCATCATGGCGCGGCCGATGGCCAGCATCTGGCGCTCGCCGCCGGAGAGCGTACCGGCCTGCTGGGCGCGGCGCTCCTTCAAGCGCGGGAACAGCTCGAAGACGGTGGCCAGCTGATCCAGCGGCTGTCCCTGCCGCAAGCGCAGGCGGCGAAATCCCCCCAAGAGCAGGTTGTCTTCCACGCTCATGGTGGAAAACAGTTCACGCCGCTCCGGCACCAGGGCGATGCCCGCCATCACGCGCTGTTCCAGGCTCCAGCGTTCCACCGGCTTGCCTTGATAACGCACCGTGCCCTGCGCCGGCAGCACGCCCATGATGGCATTGAGCAGCGTGGACTTGCCCGCGCCATTGGGCCCGATCACGGTGGCGATGCTGCCGCGTTCCAGCTTCAGGTTGATGTCGTGCAGCGCCTGCACCTTGCCATAGCTTGCGCGCAGTTGCGCGACGTCGAGGACCAGTTCACTCATTCGATTCCACCCAGGTAGGCTTCGATCACGGCGGGATGCCGCTGGATTTCTTGCGGTGTGCCTTCGGCGATTTTGGTGCCGAATTCCATCACCACGATGTGGTCGGTCAGTTCCATGACGAATTCCATGTCATGTTCCACCAGCAGGATGCTCATGCCATCGGCGCGCAACTCCTGCAGCACCTTGGAGAGGGCCTGCTTTTCCAGGTGGCGCAGCCCTGCGGCCGGTTCATCGAGCAACAGCAGCAGCGGATCGCAGCACAGGGCGCGGGCGATCTCCAGGATGCGTTGCTGGCCCAGTGCCAGGTTGCCAGCCTGCTCATGCATCAGGTGCTGCAGGCCGACGCGATGCAGGGCGCGTGCGGCTTCATCGAGCAGCGCCTGCTCTTCGGCGCGTTCCAGATGCAGCATGGCGTTGACCGTATTGCTGAGGAAGCCTTGCTGGCTGCGCATGTGCGCGCCCAGGGCCACGTTCTCCAGCACCGTCATGCCCGGCAGCAGCCGCACGTGCTGGAAGGTGCGGGCGATGCCCAGCCGTGCGATGGCGCGCGCCGGCAGTCCGGCGATGTCGCGACCGTTGAAGCTGACGCGCCCGCCGCTGGCATGCAGCAGGCCCGTGACCAGATTGAAGGTGGTCGATTTGCCCGCGCCATTGGGACCGATCAGCCCGACGATCTCGCCGGCCTTGACCTTGAAGGAGACGTCATTGACCGCCACCAGTCCACCGAAGCGCTTGTTGATCTGGTCCACCTCCAGCAGCGGCGCACCGCGTGCCGGGCCGTTGCGCTTGTCCATCGGCGCGGCCGTGGCCACCCGCAGTGGTGCCGGCGCGGCCGGGAAGGCACGCAGCCACAGCGCGCGTACCCAGGGCCAGAGGCCGCCGCGTGCGTATTTGAGCAACAGGATCAGGATCAGGCCGAAGACGATGCTTTCATAACTGCCGCCATCGCCCAGCAGCGCCGGCAGCAGCACCTGCAACTGGTCCGACAGCAGTTTCAGTACCCCCGCGCCCAGCAGCGCACCCCAGATATGGGCAATGCCGCCGACCACCACGATGAAGAGATATTCGATGCCCATCGCCAGGCTGAAGGGCGAGGGATTGACGGTGCGCTGCATGTGCGCAAACAGCCATCCCGACACCGATGCCAGCAGCGCGGCAAAGACGAAGATGAGGATCTTGTAGCGTCCCGTATCCACGCCCATGGCCTCGGCCATCGAACGTCCACCCTTGAGGGCGCGGATGGCGCGGCCCGCGCGCGAATCCAGCAGGTTCAGCGAGACCCAGGCGGCGGCCAGCACGATGGCCCAGATCAGGTAATACAGGTGGCGTTCCTTGGCCAGGTCCAACCCCGCCAGTTGCAGCGCGGGGATGCCGGAGATGCCGTCATATTTGCCGAGGAAGTCCACCTTGCCGAACAGGAAGTACAGGCTGATACCCCAGGCGATGGTGGCCAGCGGCAGGTAGTGGCCGGACATGCGCAGCGTGATGCGGCCCAGTACATAGGCCGAGACACCGGTGATGAGAAGGCCTACCGGCAGCGTCAGCCACGGCGACACGCCGTGCACGGTGGTCAGGTAGGAGGTGGTGTAGGCCCCCATGCCGACGAAGGCCGCCTGTCCGAACGAGGTCATGCCGCCGATGCCGGTCAGCAGCACCAGGCCGATGGCCACCAGCGCATACAGGCCGATGTAGTTGGCCTGGATCACCCAGAACTGCGGCGTGGGCAGGATGGGGAACAGCGCCAGCACGACCAGCAGCGCGTAGAGAGGGAGTCGTTTGTTCATCATCATTCCTCATCCTCGTCATGCGCGGGTGTGACCAGCGAGCGCCACAGCAGGATCGGCAACAGCGCCAGGAACACGATCACCTCCTTGAAGTCGCTGGCCCAGAAGGAACTGAAGGATTCCAGCAAGCCCACCAGCAGCGCGCCCCCTGCGGCTGCCGGGAAACTCGCCAGCGCACCGATGGTGGCGGCGACGAATCCCTTCAGGCCGATCAGGAAACCCGAGTCATAAAAAATGGTGCTCATCGGGCCGATCAATACCCCCGACAGAGCACCGATAAACGCTGCGACGGCAAACGACAATTTGCCCGCCAGCGTCGTGGAGATTCCCATCAGCCGTGCGCCCAGGCGATTGACCGCCGTGGCGCGCAGCGCCTTGCCATACAGCGTGCGCCCGGAGAACAGCCACAGTGCCACCAGCAGCGCGGCAGCCGCCACCACCACCACCACGGTCTGGGCACTCAAGGTGAGCGCGGCGAGGTTCCAGCGTTCATCCCAGAAGGCCGGGGTACGGAAGCCCTCGGCCCCGAAGAACACCAGCCCCAGTCCGGTCATGGCCAGGTGGATGCCGACCGAGACGATCAGCAGCTGCAGCACGCTGGCATCGGCCATCGATTCATAGACCACCTGGTACATCAGCGGCCCGAGTGCGGTAATGAGCAGCAGGGTCAGCAGTACCTGCACCGGCAGCGCGAACTGCTGCGGCGCGGCCCACCAGACCAGTGCGGCGATGGCCAATGGCACGCCCAGCGTGCCCAGCAGGGTACGCGGCAACAGCGCGGCCTGGCCCGCGCGCAAGAGCTGTGCGGCCTGCATGCCGGCCGCGCACACGGCCAGTACCAGCAGCAGCCACAGTGGGCCGGGGCGCTGGCCTTGTTGCAGCATGGCCAGGGTGAGCGCGCCATAGGCGACGAATTCCCCCTGGGGAATGAAGAGGATGCGGGTGACCGTGAAAACCAGCACCAGTGCAATGGCGATCAAGCCATAGACGATGCCGTTGGTCAGGCCATCCAGGGTCAGGATGGCGGCAATGGAGGAGTCCATGTTTCGGGTGTGGTGCAGAAAACGTCAGGCTGGAAAACGGCGGCGCAAGCTGGAGACCTCGCGCCGCCGCGCGGACAGGAGGGCGGATTACGGATTGACCGCCTTCCAGTTGCCGTTCTGGATGGTCAGCATGATGCGCGCATCGTCACCCAGGCCGAAGTGATCCTTGGCCGAGTAGTTCAGCGTGCCCTGCGAGATCTGGATCGGGCCGGCGGTCTCCAGCGCTTCCTTCAAGGCAGTCCGGAAGGCGGGAGTGCCGGGTTTGGCTTTCTTCAGCGCCTCCGGGACTACCTTCTGCAGCACCAGTTGCGCATCGTAGGTATGGGCCGCGAAGAGGTTGCGCGTGCCTGCGCCAAACTGCTTCTCGTAGCGCGTAACGAAATCCATGGCCAGCTTCTTGGAGGGATTGCTGTCCGGCAGGGCTTCCGGCACCACGGCCGGGCCGGAGATGACGTAGGAGCCTTCCACATCCTTGCCGCCCAGGCGGATCAGGTCGCGCGAGGCGGCGCTGTGGGTCTGGAAGATCTTGCCCTTGTAGCCGCGCTCGATGAGCGCCTTGTGCGGCATGGCCGCGCCGCTGCCCGAGGCCACCACCAGGACAGCATCCGGATTGGCGCTGACCACGCGCAGTGCTTGGGCGGTCACGCTGGTGTCGGCCCGCGAGAAACGTTCCACCGTGCCCATCTTCATGCCGGCGGCGGTGGCCAGGCGCTGTACTTCCTTGAGCCAGTTTTCACCATAGGAGTCGGAGTAGCCGAGGAAGCCGATGGTCTTCACGCCCATCTTCTTCATCTGCTCCACCACGCCACCGGCCATGACGGCCGTGGATTGCGGCAGGCGGAAGGTCCAGGCGTCTTTTCCTTCAGCGGTCTCGATCGGGGAGATGGCCAGCTGCACCGTCTGTGATTCCAGCGCCACATCGGCCACGGCCAGCGTGGGCGGCACGGCGGCCGAACCGATGAGCAGGTCGACCTTGTCCTCGGCCACCAGGCGGCGCGCATTCTTGCTGGCCTGGGTGGGATCGGTGGCATCGTCCAGGATGATCATCTTGACCTTCTCGCCGCCGATAGTCTCGGGCCACAGCGCGAAGCCGTTCTTGGCCGGAATGCCCAGGCCCGAGCCGGGGCCGGTCAGTGACATCACCACGCCGATGGTCAGTTCGGCCTGTGCGGCCCCTGCACAGGCCAGCATGGTGGCCAGTACGCCTGCCTTGATTGCCAATTTCGTTTTCATCTCCGTCTCCTTTGTAATTTTCGTTCGAATGCTCGATGTGGGCGGATACGGCTTGCTGCCGCTTGTCGCCGCCTCTCGCCTGCTGCCGTATTGCTTAACTGCACATCTCCCTGATGTCTTCCGGAATCGGAATGGCCTTGATGCGCGCCGGATCTTCCGGATGGCGGATGGCGAAGACACGCACGTCGCGGCCTTCGCACAGCAGCTCGCCGTCGCGCTTGATCTCGTGCTTCATCACGAAGGTCTTGTCGTTCCATTCGACGATGGTGGAATGCACTTCGATGCGGTCGCCATAGGTGGCCGGACGCACGAAGCGCGAGCTGATGTCCACCACCGGTGTGCCGATGATGCCGCGCGTCTTTTCGGTATCGCGCCAGGGCGGCACGCCGCATTCATGGAAGAAGTTGCGCGAGGCGGCGTCATACCAGCGGAAGAAGTTGGGGAAATACACGATGCCGGCCGGATCGCAATCGCCGAATTCCACGCGCACCGGATGAATGATGGTCTTGCTCATGGATTCTCCTCGGTACTCAACGCGGTGCCAGGCGCAATGCGCCATCGAGCCGGATCACTTCGCCGTTCAGCGATAGATTGGTGGCGATATGCAAGGCCAGCTGCGCATATTCCTCGGCCTTGCCCAAGCGTTTCGGGAAGGGAATGGACGAGGCCAGCGACTGCTGCACTTCTTCCGGCAGCTTGTAGAGCAGGGGCGTGAGGAACAGGCCCGGCGCGATGGTCACCACGCGGATGCCGTGTTGCGCCAGGTCGCGTGCCAGCGGCAGGGTCATGGAGGTGATGCCTCCTTTGGAGGCCGCATAGCCGGCTTGCCCGACCTGTCCGTCGAAGGCCGCTACCGAGGCGGTCGCCACGATCACGCCGCGTTCGCCCTCGGCCAGCGGCTCGGCGGCAGCCATGCGGGCGGCCGCCAGGCGGATCACGTTGAAGGTGCCGATCAGGTTGACGTTGACGATGCGGCTGAAATCCTCCAGCGGCATCGGGCTGCCATCCTTGCCGACCATACGCTTGGCGCCACCGATGCCGGCGCAGTTGATGAGGATGCGCGGTACGCCGTTGGCTTCTTGTGCCGCATCGAGGGCGGCGGTTACCGATGCGCTGTCGGTGATATCGCAGCGCACGGCGTGGCAGCGCAGTTCATCGGCCAGGGCCTGGGCGGCTTCCATGTTGACGTCCAGGATGGAAACCCTGGCACCGGCCTGGACCAGCTGGCGCACGGTCTCGGCACCGAGTCCGGAGGCGCCGCCCGTCACCAGGGCGGCTTGTCCTTGCAGTTGCATGAAGTCTGTCCTTGTCGAATGAGCGGCTCAGTGGGAGGCCGCAGGATTTTCCAGCAGCAGGGCAATGCCCTGGCCGCCGCCAATGCAGGCTGACGCGACGCAGTAGCGCGCACCCCGGCGATGCATTTCGCGTGCGGCCGTGATCGACAGGCGCACGCCGGTTGCGGCCAGGGGATGGCCCAGGGCGATGGCGCCGCCGTTGACGTTGAGCTTGTCGCGGTCGATCCCCAGCTCTCGTTCCACCGCCACGATCTGCGCGCCTTGCGCTTCGTTGATCTCGAAGCAGCCAATGTCGGCGACGGTGAGGCCATTGCGTTCCAGCAGCGTGCGGATGGCCGGTACCGGGCCGATGCCCATGATTTCCGGCGGCACGCCGGCCACCGCGGCTGCAACGACGCGTGCCAGCGGCTGCTTGTCGTTGCGGCGCACGTAATCGCCCGAGGCGACGATGGTGGCGGCCGCCGCATCGACCAGCGCCGAGGAGTTGCCACCGGTCTGCACCCCGTCCGGATAGAGCGTGCGCAGCTTGGCCAGCACCTCCACCGGTGACGGGCGCGGATGGGTGTCGGTGGTCGCTTCGCTGACCTTGCCTTGCAGCTTGATGTGACGGTCGTTGTAGCCATCCAGGCGGAAGGTCTCGTTGACGACCGGGACGATCTCGCCTGCGTGGAAGCCGGCCGCCTGCGACTTGAGCGCGCGCTCGAAGGAATACGCGGCGTATTCGTCGACCTCGGCGCGGGTGATGCCATATTTTTTCGCCAGGTTCTCGGCGGTCTGCGGCATGGTGATGCCGGGGGCCGGATCGACCAGCGCTTCCCACATGTAGTCCTGGAATTCCACCGGTGCGCCCAGCTTGAAACCGGTGCGATGGCCGAAGGCCGCAATGGGATTGCGCGTCATCGATTCGCTGCCCACGATCAGCGCTGTCTCGGTGTAGCCACGTTCGATCTGGTCCCCTGCCTGACGGATCAGTTCGAAGCCGGTACCGCAGATGCGCTGGACCATGATGGCCGGCGTGGTGATGGGGACGCCGGCGTACAGGCCGATGTGGCGCGGCAGCATGTACTGGTAGGCATCGCCCGGCGCCATGTTGCCGGCCACCACCGAGCCGATGTCGGTCGCGGCGACGCCGGTGCGGGCCAGTACTTCGCGCGCCACCTTGATGCCCATGTCGGTGGGCGAGAGCTGGCTGAAGCTGGTGCAGTAATCCACCATCGGCGTACGTACGCCGCCGACGAGCCAGATGTCCTTGAAGCTGGAATAGAAAGCTGCTTGTGCCATGTCTGTTGCTTCCTCAGTGAGCGGGCGAGAGCGCGGGCTGCGCGGTCAGCAGGGCCGGATCGGTGCCGGCGTAGAGCGCCTCTACGAGGGCTGCGCGATGGGTCAGCACGGCGCGTTGATTGATGGACCCCTTGTCGGTGATTTCGCCCCGGTCAAACGAGGGCGGATCGATCAGCACCAGCGCCCGCGTCACCCGGTTGGAGCTGCCGGTGGCATGGGTTTGCAGGCGTTCCAGCATGCCCTGGAAGAAGTCGCGCACCGGTGCCGCATGCAGCACCTCGGCGCGCGATGCATCGGCAGGCAGCTGCGCCAGCTGGCGGCAGCGCTCGATGTTGGGCACGATCAGCATGCCGACTTCATTGCGGTCCTGGCCGGTGATGACGGCATCCTGCAGGTAGGGCGCACCCTCGTGCGCAATCAGCGCGCGCAGCGGGCCGACGCTGACCCAGGTGCCGGTGTAGAGCTTGAAGTCCTCGGCCACGCGGCCATCGAACATGAAGCCGCGATCCGGATGGGCCGGGTCCAGCCAGCGCACCGCATCGCCCGAACGGAAGTAACCCTCTTCATCGAAAGCCTCGGCCGTCTGTTCCGGTGCACGCCAGTAACCCGGTGTGACGTTGGGGCCGCGATAGCGGATCTCGATCTTGTCGCCATTGGGGACCAGCTTGATTTCCATGCCCGGCGTCGGGATACCGATCTGCCCGGCCTGCACTTCCAGGTCGGCCACGAAGAGTGCCGAAGGCGAGGTCTCGGTCATGCCCAGGCCGCAGCACATCACGATGCGCTCGCCGCAGGTGGCTTCGGCGGTGGCATGCAGCTTGTCCCACACCGGTTGCGCCAGTGCTGCACCGGCATAGAACTGCATGCGCAGCCGGCTGTAGAATTTTTCGCGCAGGGCCTGGTCCTTCTCCAGCGCGTGGGCGATGCCTTCCCAGCCGACCGGCACGTTGAAATACACGGTCGGCGAAATCTCGTGCAGGTTGGCCAGGGTGGTGGCCAGGCCTTGCGGCGTGGGTTTGCCTTCGTCGATGTACATGGTGCCGCCGTTGTAGATCACGATGCCCACGTTGTGGTTGGCGCCGAAGGTGTGGTTCCAGGGCAGCCAGTCGATCAGGATGGGCGGCTCTTCAGCCAGGAAGGGGAAGGTCTGCACGATCATCTGCAGGTTGCTGCACATCATGCGCTGGGTGTTGATGACCGCCTTGGGCATCTTGGTCGAGCCCGAGGTGAAGAGGAACTTGACGATGGTGTCCGGACCGGTGGCGGCATAGGCGCGCTCGACTTCATCGCCCGCGCGGGTGGCTTCCAGTTCCGCATACAGCGTGCATTCGCGCCCGGCAGGCGGGGCTTCGGTGACGACGAATTCGATATCGGGCGCCACCGCATTGACGGCCGCAGCAAACTTCTCGCCATGCGCGGCAAAGATCAGGCCGGGCGTGAGCAACTGCACCGCATGGCGCAGCTTGGCGTAGTCCTTGGAGAGCAGCGAATAGGCCGACGAGACCGGCGCATACGGCACGCCTGCGTAGTGGCAGCCCAGCACCAGCATGGCGTGTTCGAGGTCGTTTTCGGACAGGATCAGCAGCGGGCGCTCGGCCGACAGGCCGCGCTGCAGCAGCGCCTGGCCGATGCGGCGCGCGCTTTGCAGGGCCTCTCCATAACTGATGCGGCGCCATTGGCCATCCTTGTCGCGGCGGGCCATGTAGGTGCGCTCGGGATCAACGGTGGCCCAGTGGATGAGCTTGTCGGTCAGGCGTGGAGGATAGTCGCCCAGCGGCTGCCGGGTCTTGACGATGGAGATGCCCCCGGCACCCGGCACGACGTCAACGCCGCCGATGCCGAACCTGAAGCTGCGATAGCGAGGAGGAGTGTTCATACATGTCTCTGTTGTGTCACCCGCCTGGTCGTGGCCGGGCAGGTGTGTTGTTGTGGTCTTGCGCTGTATTACTGACTTGCTGACTTGCTGGCCGCTGTGGTGGCTCTTGTCCGGCCATGGTGGGCCGATTCTTCTGCGATGCTTTGTACGGTTTTGCGGCCGTGATCAGGCCGGCTTGACCTTGTTCTGCTTGTGATCGAGGAAGGCCGCCAGTCGGCCCTTGGTATCGGGATCACTGCCCGCTACCGCCGCCATGAGCGATTCGGTCATCAACCCATCCTGGATCGACTGGTCATGGATGCGCGGCAGCACATGCATGATCCCGTAATTGGTCATGGGCGCATTGCGGGCGATGCGTTCGGCCAGCTCGCGCGCCTTGTCCAGCCCGGTGCCGGCGGCTACGCTGTACTGCGAGATGCCGGCCTGGTGGCCTTCTTCAGCTGTCAGCACGCGGCCGGTCAGCATCATGTCGGCCATGCGGGCCACGCCGATCAGCCGCGAGATGCGTACCGAACCGCCGCCACCCACGAAGAGGCCGCGCTGTCCTTCCGGCAGGCCGTAGAAGGCGCTCGGTTCGGCCACGCGGATGTGTGCAGCGGAAGCCAGTTCCAGGCCGCCGCCGATGACTGCGCCATGCAGAACTGCAATCACCGGCACGCGGCCGAAGGCGATCTGCTCGAAGGCCGCATGCCACATGCGCGAGTGATGCAGGGATTCGGTGGTGTCGCGTTCGCGCAGTTCGGAGAGGTCGAGACCGGCGCAGAAATGTTCGCCGATGCCATGGATGATGGCGACCTTCACACCTTCGGGCAGGTCTTCAAAACAGTCGCGGATGGCACGCACCAGCGGATCGTTGAGGGCATTGCGTTTGGCGGCGCGGTTGAGCGCGATCTCGGCGATCGCGCCGTGAACTTGGATGTCGAGGAGGTCGCTGTGATGGTTCATGCTGTCTCTGGTCATGCCGTGGTCGGCGTTTGAATTAGTTATAAGTTATAACGTTTATTCAGTATAAGTAAAGTGGATGTAAACGCAAGCCCCATCAGCATTCCGGTTTGTGCGAACAAAGTAAAAGCGGGCGATAAACGAACAGAATATGCGTGATGAAGCAGTACGGGAATTGCTGCGGCGCGTCGAAAAAATGACGTCGTCGTGACCGATGGCGCGCCGGCCAGCACGGCTGCCCGCACGCCAAAGAAAAACGCCGGTGTGCACTGCATCACCGGCGTTTCCATGGCGTATCGGCAGACGATTACTTGCCGGTGTCCTTCATGTTGTCGAACTTGTCGAATTCGACGTTGTAGACCTCGTTGCCGACCTTCTCCACCTTGCGTACGTAGACCGTCTGCACGATGTCGCGTGTGGCCGGGTCGATGGCAATCGGGCCGCGCGGGCTGGTGAATTTCATGTTCTTGAGGAGGGCCATGGCACGGTCGCCATCGATCTTGCCGTTGAGTTTCCTGCTGACCTCGTAGATGGCGTTCATGCCGTCGTATGCGGCCACGGCCATGAAGTTGGGGCGGCCCGCGCCGGGATTGGCGGCGGCAAAACTTTTGAGGAAGGCCTTGTTCTCTGGCGAGTCATGCGCGGCCGAATAGTGGAAGGTGGTAATCACGCCCAGCGTGGAGTCGCCCATGGCGGGCAGCACGTGGTCGTCGGTCAGGTCACCGGTGGCGATGACCTTGATGCCGGCCTCGGCCAGTCCGCGTTCGCGATAGCCCTTCATGAAGGCAATGCCCTGCTCGCCTGCCGGCACGAAGATGAACACGGCCTCCGGCTTGGCGTCCTTGATGCGCTGGATGTAGGGCGCGAATTCAGGATTGCGCAGCGGCACCCGGATCGATTCCAGCACCTGGCCGCCACCGCCCAGGAGGTTGGTCTTGAAAGCGGTCTCGGCATCGATGCCCGGTCCGTAATCGGCCACCAGCGTGACCACGCGCTTGATGCCGTTCTTGATCGCCCAGGTCGCCATGGGGCCCGAGACCTGTGGCAGCGTCATCGAAAAGCGCGCGATGTAGCTGGACTTGGTGGTGATGACGGAGCTGGCTGCATTCATGACGATCATCGGCTTCTTCGCTTGTTCAGCGATGGGCGCGACCGCCAGCGCTTCGGGCGTGAGGCCGAAGCCGGCCAGGAAATCCACCTTGTCGCGTACCACCAGTTCCTGTGCCAGGCGCTTGGCGATCTCGGGCGAAGGACCCGTGGTGTCCTTGATGATGACCTGGATTTTCTTGCCCGCGACCGTGTCGCCGTGCTGTGCCATGTAGGCCTTGATGCCGCCTTCCATCTGCTTGCCGTAATCGGCGAAGGGGCCGGAGAAGGCGGCGATCAGGCCGACCTTGATGGTTTCCTGACCGTATGCCAGCGATGTCAGCAAGCTGGCGGAGGCCGCCATCGCGGCCAGCATTGCGCGTTTTTTCAGTGTCATTTTTTTGTCTCCTTTGTGATTGTGATGAGCGGCGATGCGCGGGCGGTTCTGCTGCCGTCCTGATTGTCGCATCGCCAGTCCGACTGTTGCGGACGGACGACGTATCGCTTTCCCTTCCTTGGCTCGCCTTGTTGACAAAGCGTCGGTGCCAACAATAGTATCGCACCATCCGTTCGGTAAACAAACTGATGTTCGCTTACCGAACGGCCAATAAAAGTTATAAAAAATAAGAAACAAGCCAGAAACGAGACGCTTCACACTGCGGTGCCCGCCTGGAGGCATCGACCAACTCGCATTTTGAAACTGACGCCGCAGGCGTCGCAGGCAAGCATGCCGATGGCGCTGACCATGGGGCGGGGGCTTTTTACGCCCGCGTTCCGGAACATTGCGTGACGGCAGCAGGAATTCGCAACAGGCAGTCGCAGTACACCCAGAGGGACTGACATTACTGGAAGTCACCCGGCCGGCGAGCGGCGAATCGTTGGCGTACGCCTGGAGGAGGGCGTGCACCGGCAGCGCACCGGCCATTCACCATTCAATGAAATCAGGAGGAGATGGCAATGACAAGAACAACCACCCTGCGTGCAGTAGCCCTGGCCGCTGCCGCATGTGCAATGACTGCGGGCGCGGCGGGCTCGGCCATGGCGCAGAGTTCCGTGACCATTTACGGCATCATCGATACCGGCGTGGTCTATACCACCAACGCCAATGCCAATGGCAATTCGGTCTTCAAGATGCCGTCGCTGACGGGCAGCTTCCCGTCGCGCATCGGCTTCCGTGGTACGGAAGACCTGGGCGGCGGACTGCAGGCGATTTTCGTGCTGGAAAGCGGCTTTGCGCCCGACACCGGCGCCATGGGCCAGGGCAACCGCATCTTCGGGCGCCAGTCGTATGTGGGCTTGAAGAGCGACTGGGGCCAGGTCACGCTGGGCCGCCAGATCAACATGACCTACCTCTCCCAGCTCAAGACGGACGTGATGGGCCCCAACATCTTCGCCATCGGCAGCATCGACCCGTACCTGCCCAATGCACGCAGCGACAACTCCATCGGCTACCTCGGCAGCTTCAGCGGCTTCACGCTGGGTGCGACCTACAGCTTTGGACGAGATACCTCGGCCACGGGCGGTCCGGCCGCCACCAACTGTGCCGGCGAAGTGGCAGGCAACAGCAAGGCCTGCCGCCAGGTCACGGGCCTGTTGGGCTATGACGGCAAAGGCTGGGGCGTGACTTCGTCCTATGACATCCTGTACGGCAACACCGGCGCGGCCGGTGGCCTGACCAGCAGCAGCAACAGCGACCAGCGCATCACGCTCAACGGCTACTTCATGATCGGTGACGTCAAGATCGGCGGCGGCGTGGTGGATCGTCGCACCCGTGCTGCGGCCAACACCAATACCGATTCCGATCTCTACTACCTGGGTGTGAGCTATCCGCTGACCACCACCCTGGTACTGGATGCGCAGGTCTCGCGCCTGAATGTGAAGAACAGCCCCAATGACGTGACGCTGTCGGTGGCCCGCCTGACCTACAACCTGTCCAAGCGCACGGCGCTCTATACCTCGCTGGGCTACATCAAGAACGGCGGCACGTCGGCCGTGGCTGTCGACGCTGGTGGGTCGGTGGGGGCGGGCAAGAACCAGCTGGGCGTGATGTCTGGCATCCGTCACACCTTCTGATTCTGATCGGTGATGGAAAAGCAGTCTTGAGGAGGATGGCGCACCAGGATTCCCGAGGGGTGCGCCGACATCCGCAGCATGGCAAAGGCAGGGTCTGCTTTTGTCTTCGGTCCGCCTCCCCGATGGGGAGCGCGGACCTGTTTTCAGGGCAGCAGCACCGACAGGTCCTGTGCGCCACGCAGCAGCACCGGCAGGATCTCTTCTTCCATCTGCGCCACCGATACGCGCGCGGCCTGCGCGCCGACGTTCAGTGCGGCCAGCACATTGCCGGAAGCACCACGCACCGGCACGGCGATGGAGCGCAAGCCGACTTCCAGTTCTTCATCGATGACCGCATAGCCCTGTTCACGCACGCCGGCCAGGATGTCGCGCAGGCGCTTCTGCGATACCACGGTCTTGTCGGTGAGGGCGCGCAGCTTGACCTTCTCGAAGTAGGCTTTGAGCTGTTCATCCGGCAGGTGCGCCAGCATGGCGCGGCCCAGGGAGGTGCAGTAGGCCGGCAGGCGGCTGCCGGTATTGAGTGCCACCGACATCACGCGCGAGGTGGCCGAGCGTGCCACGTAGAGCACTTCGTTGTCGTCCAGCACGGCCAGCGAGCAGGACTCGCCGAGCGTGCGGCTGATGTTGTTCAGGTAGGGCTGTGCAGAAACGGTCAGCGGGGTCGACGAGAGATAGGAGTAGCCCAGCGTCAGGATCTTGGGCCGCAGCGAGAAATTGTTGACGTCGGAGTCGGCATAGCCGAGTTGCTTCAAGGTATGCAGGCAGCGCCGCACGGCCGCGCGCGGGATGCCGGTCTTCTGGCTGATCTGGGCGATGGTCAGGCTGCGGCGCGAATCGCTGAAGGCGCGGATCACCGCCAAGCCCCGGGCCAGCGAAGTCATGAAGCTGGGGTCGGTGAGGGCATCGATTTCTTCGGCGATGGTCAGCTCGCGTTCCGCTCCGGGCGCGTCGGCGGCCGGTTCCTGGTCGCGCGCCTTGCTGCGCCGGGTGGTGGCCGGGGCCGATTTGAGCGACTTGGCGTCCTTGACGGCAGGAGTGCTCTTGGCGGCGGTCTTGCGGGGCTTGGCAGCAGGGGCGGTGGACATGGGCGCGAATGGACTCTCTGGTCGGGTGGTTCAGGACGATGCATCGGCGGCGCGGCTCGGATTTTCCGGCCTGCCTTGAATGCGTCAGGATTTTAACGTTTTGTGCGGCAAGCGAACACATCCTGCGGGTTTTTCTTGACGGCCGTCAAGCCGGATCGCTAAACTCTTTTTGTGCGAAAATCAAACATTAGTTCGGTGATCGAACATTCCGGTGCAGGAAACGTCACGCTGCAAATGCCGCCGGAATGCCCGTCCACACCGGCAGAGACGAGTCCCAACCGCCTGGCTGAACGGCAGAGAGTGCAAGCTCAGCGAGGCATCCCGCAGGCGCAGCTGGAAGCGCCGCATCTACAGTGAGAGCAACGTGATCAATAAAATTTCTGACTCTTTGGAGCAGGCGGTCGCTGACATCCATGATGGCGCCACCATCATGATCGGTGGCTTCGGCAATGCCGGCATGCCATCGGCCCTGATCGATGCGCTCATCGCCCAGGGCGCGCGCGACCTGACCATCGTCAACAACAACGCCGGCAACGGCGATACGGGCCTGGCCGCGCTGCTCAAGACCAAGCGCGTCAAGAAGATCATCTGTTCCTTCCCGCGCCAGACCGATTCCCACGTCTTCGATGCGCTCTACCGCGCCGGCGAAATCGAGCTGGAACTGACCCCGCAAGGCAACCTGGCCGAGCGCATCCGTGCCGCAGGTGCCGGCATCGGCGGTTTCTTCAGCCCGACCGGCTACGGCACCATGCTGGCCGAAGGCAAGGAGACACGTCTCATCGACGGCAAGCACTACGTGCTGGAGTCGCCCATCCATGCCGACTTCGCGCTCATCAAGGCGCTGCGCGGCGACCGCTGGGGCAACCTGGTGTATCGCAAGACGGCGCGCAACTTCGGTCCCATCATGGCCATGGCCGCCAAGGTCACCATCGCGCAAGTCACCGAGGTGGTGGAACTGGGCCAGCTCGATCCGGAAAACATCATCACGCCCGGCATCTTCGTGCAGCGGATCGTGCAAACCAAGGAGGCACAGCAATGAAGCGCTTTACCCGTGAAGAGATCGCCGCCCGCGTGGCGCAGGACATCCCCGAGGGCGCCTACGTGAACCTGGGCATCGGCTTGCCGACCAAGGTGGCCAACTACCTGCCGGCTGACAAGGAAATCTTCCTGCACAGCGAAAACGGCGTGCTGGGCATGGGCCCGGCCCCGGCCCCCGGCGAAGAAGACGAAGACCTCATCAATGCCGGCAAGCAGCCGGTGACGCTCTTGACCGGCGGTTCCTACTTCCACCACGCGGATTCGTTCTCGATGATGCGCGGCGGCCACCTGGACATCTGCGTGCTGGGCGCCTTCCAGGTCTCGGCCAAGGGCGACCTGGCCAACTGGCACACCGGTGCGCCGGACGCCATCCCCGCCGTGGGCGGCGCGATGGACCTGGCCATCGGCGCCAAGCAGGTGTTCGTGATGATGGACCACCAGACCAAGACCGGCGAAAGCAAGCTGGTGGAGGCCTGCTCCTATCCGCTCACCGGCATCGGCTGCGTCAACCGCATCTACACCGACCTGGCCGTCATTGACGTGACCCCGCAAGGCCTGCAGGTGCGCGAGATCGTCGAGGGCCTGTCCTTTGCGCAACTGCAGGAACTGACCGGCGCACCGCTGCGCCCGGCGGCCTGATTCCGTGACCCATCTCGTTTTCGCTGTGAGGAATGCATGAAAGACGTATTTATCTGTGACGCCATCCGTACCCCCATCGGCCGCTACGGCGGTGCGCTCAAGGACGTGCGCGCTGACGACCTCGGCGCCGTGCCGCTGCGCGCGCTCATGGAGCGCAACCCGCAGGTGGACTGGAAGGCCGTCGATGACGTGATCTTTGGCTGCGCCAACCAGGCCGGCGAAGACAACCGCAACGTCGCGCGCATGTCGCTGCTGCTGGCGGGCCTGCCGCAGGAAGTGCCGGGCAGCACCATCAACCGCCTGTGCGGCTCCGGCATGGATGCGCTGGGCACGGCCGCGCGCGCCATCAAGTCCGGTGAAACGCAGTTGATGATCGCCGGTGGCGTCGAGTCGATGACCCGTGCGCCCTTCGTGATGGGCAAGGCCGACAGCGCCTTCTCGCGCCAGGCGGCGATCCAGGACACTACCATCGGCTGGCGTTTCGTCAACGCGCTGATGAAGCAGAAGTATGGTGTGGATGCCATGCCCGAGACGGCCGAGAATGTCGCCGTCGATTTCAAGGTCAGCCGCGAAGACCAGGACCAGTTCGCCGTGCGCAGCCAGGCCAAGGCTGCCGCTGCGCAGGCCAATGGCAACCTGGCCCAGGAAATCGTACCGGTGGTGATCCCGCAGAAGAAGGGCGATCCGATCACCGTGACCCAGGATGAACATCCGCGTGCGACCAGCATGGAAGCCCTGGCCCGCCTGAAGGGCGTGGTCAAGCCGGATGGCACCGTCACTGCCGGCAATGCCTCCGGCGTCAACGACGGTGCCTGCGCCTTGCTGCTGGCCAGTGCCGACGCCGTGGAGAAATACCAGCTCAAGCCGCGCGCCCGCATCCTGGGCATGGCCACTGCCGGTGTCGCACCGCGCATCATGGGCATGGGTCCGGCCCCGGCCAGCAAGAAAGTGCTGGCGCAACTGGACATGACGATTGACCAGATGGACGTGATCGAACTCAACGAAGCCTTCGCCTCGCAAGGCCTGGCCGTGCTGCGCGAATTGGGTGTGGCCGATGATGACGCGCGCGTCAATCCGAACGGCGGCGCCATCGCCCTGGGCCATCCGCTGGGCATGAGCGGTGCGCGCCTGGTGACCACCGCCACCTACCAGCTGGAGCGCACCGGTGGCCGCTATGCGCTGTGCACCATGTGCATCGGCGTGGGGCAGGGCATCGCGATGGTGATCGAGCGCGTGTGATGCGTTCGGGATGGCGCGGCCGGGTAGCCATGCCGCGCCATCCGTGAATATCGCAAGGGTCTTCGTGAAAATTGATCAAGCATGAATTGAGGCAGGCGCAGCACAATAGAAAAATAATTTATATCGATTCCGGAGCAGCCAAAAAAACAGAGCTGCAGGACAGAAGGAGACAAACCGCATCATGCATCCGCATCATGACTGCGCGCCGCGTTCGGCTGCGCCCGCCCGTCCTTGCCGGGGAGGTGTGCCATGCTAGGCAACTTCCTTGGCGTGCTCTTCGATGGCATTGCCTATGGCAGCCTCCTGTTCCTCATCAGCGTGGGCCTGTCGGTGACGATGGGAATGATGAACTTCATCAACCTCGCCCACGGTGCCTTCGCCATGCTGGGCGGCTATGTCTGCGTGACGCTGCTCAATCGCATCGGCGTTCCCTTCCTGGCGACCCTGCCGCTGGCTTTCATCGCGGCCGCCTTAGTCGGCCTGATCCTTGAACGTTCCCTCTATCGCCGTCTCTACAAGGCCAGCCACCTGGACCAGGTGCTGTTTTCCATCGGCCTGACCTTCATGGCCGTGGCCGGGGCCACCTGGCAATGGGGGCCGACCCAGCAGCCTGTCGTGCTGCCGGATTGGCTGCGCGGACAGGTCTCGCTGCTGGGGCTGGATGTCGGGGCGTACCGCGTCTTCCTGATCGGCGTGGTGGTGATCGTCACGGTGGCGCTGGGGCTCTTGATCGAGCGCACGCGTTTCGGTGCGCAGATCCGCGCCTCGGTCGACAACCAGGTGGCGGCGGCGGGGCTGGGCATCAATGTCAGCCGCGTGTTCAGCCTGACCTTTGCGCTCGGATCGGGCCTCGCCGGCCTCGGTGGCGGCCTGGGCATTGACGTGCTCGGGCTGGACCCGACCTTCCCGGTCAAGTACATGGTCTACTTCCTGCTGGTGGTGGCCGTGGGCGGGGCCGGTACCATCAAGGGGCCGCTGCTGGCCGCGCTGATCCTGGGCGTGTTCGATGTCGCCGGAAAATATTATGTGCCGGAGATCGGCGCCTTCGTCATCTACGGCCTGATGGTGGTGTTGCTGATCCTGTTCCCGGCCGGACTGATGCGGAGGCGCGGATGAACAGCGCAAGCACTTCAACCCGATCGGCCGCACGGCCGGTACTGCGCCTGCCCAATGATCGCTGGACTCCATTGGAAATCGTCTTCTGGCTGATGCCGGTGGCGGCGTATTTCGTCTTCCCCGATTACCTGGTGCTGATCAGCCAGATCATGATCGTAGGACTGTTCGCCGTTTCGCTGGACCTGATCCTGGGCTATGCCGGCATCGTTTCGCTGGGGCATGCGGCCTTCTTCGGCCTGGGTGCCTACACGGCCGGCCTGTTGGCCGTCCATGGCTGGGGCGAGCCGATCACGGGGCTCCTGCTGGCGGGCATGGTGGCGGCCATCGCCGGTTTCCTGGTGAGCTTCCTGGTGGTGCGCGGAGCAGATCTCACGCGGCTGATGGTGACGCTGGGCATCGGCCTGATGCTGTTCGAGGCGGCCAACAAGGCGGCCTTCATTACCGGTGGCGTGGATGGTTTGTCGGGCATGGTGATGGGCAAGATCTTCGGTGTCTTCGAGTTCGATCTCAACGGGCGGGTGGCTTATGGCTACAGCTTCGCGGTGCTGTTGCTGCTGTTCGTGGTGCTGCGGCGGATGGTGAATTCACCCTTCGGCTTGGGCCTGCGCGGCATCCGCGAAGGTGGCCGCCGCATGCCGGCCATCGGTGCGGACGTCAATCGCCGGCTGGTGGTGATCTTTACCGTGGCCGCTGCGGTGGCCGGTGTGGCCGGTGCCCTGCTGGCGCAGACCACGCAGTTCGTCGGGCTGGATGTGCTGGGTTTCCCGCGGTCGGCCGAGTTGCTCATCATCCTGGTGCTGGGCGGTACCGGTCGCCTCTATGGCGGACTGGTCGGTGCACTGGTCTACATGCTGGCGCAGGATTATCTGTCCGGCCTCAATCCGGCCTACTGGCAATTCTGGATCGGCCTGCTGCTGATCGTCATCGTTCTCTTTGCGCGCGGTGGCCTGCTTGGCGGGCTGGCCGTGCTGCGTGACAAGCTCTTCAAGGGAGGCCGCGCATGAGCCTGCATCCGCATCCTGCCGATACCACCTTGCGTACCGAAGGGCTAAGCAAACGCTGGGGCAGCTTCGTGGCCAACAGCGACATCTCGCTGACCTTCACGCCCGGCGCGCGCCACGCCTTGATCGGCCCCAATGGCGCGGGCAAGACCACGTTCATCAATCTGCTCACGGGCGGCTTTGCGCCCAGCGCGGGCAAGGTATGGTTCGGTGGCGAAGACATTACCGCGCTGGCCCAGCATGAGCGCGTCAAGCGCGGTATGACGCGCACCTTCCAGATCAATACGCTCTTTGCCGGGCTCACGGTGCTGGAGTCGGTGATCCTGGCGATCCAGGAGCGGCGCGGCCTGCAATACAAGTGGTACCAGACCGTGGCCAGCCAGACCGAGGTGGTGGGCGAAGCCATGGCCTTGCTGGATTCACTCAAGCTGGCGCAGGAAGCCAACAGCATCACGCGCAGCCTGGCCTATGGCAAGCAGCGGCTGGTGGAGATTGCCTTGGCACTGGCCACGCAGCCCAAGGTGCTGTTGCTGGACGAACCGGCCGCCGGCATTCCCTCGGCGGAAAGCCGTGAACTCTTCGAAGTGATTGCGCAATTGCCACGCGAGGTGACCATCGTCTTCATCGAACATGACATGGGGCTGGTCTTCCGCTTCGCCGAGCGCATCACGGTGCTGGTCGGCGGCAAGGTGCTGGTCGAAGGTACACCGGCCGAGATCGCGGCTGACCAGCGCGTCAAGGAAGTCTACCTGGGGGAGGCCGAACATGCCTGAGCTGCTGGCATTGGACAAGGTGAGCGCCGGTTATGGCGATTCCATCGTCCTGGAGGAGCTGTCCTTCTCGATGCAGGAAGGTGAGAGCCTGGCCCTGCTGGGGCGCAATGGCGTGGGCAAGACCAGCTTGTTGATCACGCTCATGGGACTGACCCGCCTGCATGGCGGCAGCATCCACTGGCGCGGCAGCAACATCGCACGCGTGCCGACCCACAAGCGCGCGCATGCCGGGCTGGGCTGGGTACCGCAGGAGCGGTTCATGTTTCCTTCGCTGTCGGTGGAGGAACACCTGACGGTGGTCGAGCGTGGCGGCAGATGGAACTTGCAGAAGATCTATTCGATTTTTCCCCGCCTGCATGAGCGCCGCCACAACATGGGCAACCAGCTCTCCGGGGGCGAGCAGCAGATGCTGGCCATTGCGCGCGCGCTGATGGTCAGCCCCAGCCTCCTCTTGCTGGATGAACCGATGGAAGGGCTGGCGCCCATCATCGTACAGGAGCTGCTGAAGGTGATCCGCCGCCTGGTCAGTGAGGAAGGCATGTCGGTGATCGTGGTGGAGCAGCATGCACGCATGGCGCTGTCGCTGACGCAACGGGCCATCGTGCTCGATCGCGGCCGCATCGTGCATGCCTCGGATAGCCAAAGCCTGCTGGACGATGGCGAAACACTGGATCGACTGGTAGCGGTAGCCTGAGGCTCAGTCCTCCTGGCAATCCTGGTCGCGCAAGCGTGCGAGCGGTGCGCGGCTTTGTGGATTGTTCTCGTGCACCAGCTTGTCCAGCAGCCGCATGAACTGCTCCTGCTCGGCCTCATCAAGCGGCGCCAGGATGCGCTTGCGCAGGCGCTGCAGGCCGGGAATCAGTTCTTCCAGCAGGGCTTCGCCTGCCTGCGTGATGCGCAATGCGCGCTGGCGGCGGTTGTGCGGAATGACTTCCCGCACCAGCAAGCCCTTTTCTTCGAGGCGGGCACAGACCGTGGCACCGGTGGAGGTGTCGATGGCGACCAGTCCCGACAAGCTCACCTGGTCGATGCCGGGATGATTCGACAGCATGCGCAGAATCGCGTATTGCACCGGGGTAATGATGCCGCCGGTTTCGTCATGGAAGATCGACACCGAAATCTGCTGCGCGCGCCGCAGCAGGTGGCCGGGATGCTCGTAGAGATCGATGAGCTGGCTTTCGTCCTTGGGCGGCGTGGTCTCTGGCATGGCGGATAGGGTCGGATGCAATCGGGCAATGGATGAGCTGCAAGGTGAAGGCAGCGATGCGGCAGTGTAAGGTCCGCGCGGTTTTCCCTCAATCAATTGATGCAACGCGCAACGAAAAAAGTCCGCCAGCGCGTTTACTTGCGCTGCGGATTGACGGATACTTTTCTAACATTCAGTGTACTGAATATTAAAACAGAAAAATGCGAGACCCGACAGGATCTGGATCAAGCCACCTGCGGAAAAGAACAAGCTGGAGCAGTCCATCAAGAAGGGCACTGGCCATGCAAGGCCGGTGCCGGTTGAGGAATTCACCCAAGGAGACCGTCATGTTCCCCAAGAATGCCTGGTACGTCGCCTGCACGCCCGACGAAATCGAAAGCAAGCCCCTGGGCCGCCAGATCTGCGGCGAGAAGATCGTGTTCTATCGTGGTGCCGAAGGCAAGGTGGCCGCGGTCGAGGATTTCTGTCCGCATCGCGGCGCGCCGTTGTCGCTGGGTTTCGTGCGTGAAGGGCAGCTGGTGTGCGGCTATCACGGCCTGGAGATGGGCTGCGACGGGCATACGCGCAGCATGCCGGGCCAGCGCGTGCGGGGCTTTCCTTGCATCCGCAGTTTCCCGGTGGTGGAGCGCTACGGTTTCATCTGGGTATGGCCGGGTGACAAGGAGCAGGCCGATCCGGCGCAGATCCATCATCTGGAATGGGCGGACAATCCCGAGTGGGCCTATGGTGGTGGCTTGTATCACATCAATTGCGACTATCGCCTGATGATCGACAACCTCATGGACCTCACGCATGAAACTTATGTGCATGCCTCCAGCATCGGCCAGAAGGAGATCGATGAAGCCCCGGTCAATACGCGGGTGGAGGGCGAGCAGGTCATTACCAGCCGCTTCATGGAGAACATCATGCCGCCGCCGTTCTGGCGCATGGCCTTGCGAGGCAATGGATTGGCCGATGAGGTGCCGGTGGATCGCTGGCAGATCTGCCGCTTTTCGCCGCCCAGCCACGTGATGATCGAAGTGGGCGTGGCGCATGCCGGCAAGGGGGGCTACGAGGCCGGGCCGGAGCACAAGGCTTCCTCCATCGTGGTGGATTTCATCACGCCTGAGACCGAAACGTCGCACTGGTATTTCTGGGGCATGGCGCGTCACTTCCGTCCTGAGGACAAGGAGCTGACCAACACCATCCGCGAAGGGCAGGGCAAGATCTTCGGCGAGGACCGCGAGATGCTGGAGCTGCAGCAGGCCAACCTGCTGAAGTATCCCGAGCGCCGCCTGCTGGCGCTCAACATCGACGCTGGCGGTGTGCAGTCGCGCAAGGTGCTGGACAAGTGGCTGGCGCGCGAAGCCGAATCCGGCAAGGCTGCAGCGGCCTGAGGAGTGACGATGACGACATTGCAGGTCAAGGTCGCGGCGCGCCGCGAGGAAGCCGACGGCATCGTCGGGTTGGAGCTGGTTTCGGTGGATGGTACGCCCTTGCCGGGCTTTACTGCCGGTGCGCATATCGACGTGCATCTGCCGGGCGGTTTGCTGCGCCAGTATTCGCTGTGCAATGCCCCGCATGAGCAGCATCGCTACCAGATCGGTGTATTGCGCGATGCCAATTCGCGCGGTGGTTCGGTGGCGGTGCATGAGGCGCTGAAGGTCGGTGATCTGCTCACCATCGGCGTGCCGCGCAACCAGTTCGCCCTGGTGCCGGCGCAGCACAGCCTGCTGCTGGCGGGCGGCATCGGCGTGACGCCCATCCTCTGCATGGCCGAGGCGCTGGCGGCCTCCGGGGCGTCTTTCGAGATGCATTACTGTGCCCGTTCGCCTGCCCGCCAGGCATTTCGTGAGCGCATTGCCGGATCGGGATTCGCCGAGCGCGTGGTGCATCACTATGACGATGGCGATGCTGCGCAGAAGCTCGATCTGGATGCGTTGCTGTCAAAGGCTGATCCGGCCACCCATCTTTACGTCTGTGGCCCGGCGGGATTCATCGCGCATGTGGTGGAGACTGCGCGTGCGCGCGGATGGCCGGAATCGCAAGTTCATTTCGAATACTTTGGTGCTGCGCCGGTCCAGGCCGATGGCAATGGCCCGTTTGACGTGAAGCTGGCCAGCAGCGGACAGGTCTACACGATTCCGCCAGACCGGACGGTGATCCAGGTCTTGTGCGAACACGGTGTGGATGTGCCGGTGTCCTGCGAACAGGGCATCTGCGGGACCTGTCTCACGCGCGTGCTGGAGGGCGAGCCGGATCATCGCGATCAGTACCTGACCGATGAGGAAAGGGCGGCCAATGACCAGTTCACGCCTTGCTGTTCGCGGGCCCGGAGTGCTTTGCTGGTGCTGGATTTGTAATGTTCTGAAGCAGTAGTGCCTACGCCGTAAATCATTTATACAAATCAAAACATGAGGAGACATGATGAGCGAGATGATCGATACCCGGCGCCGCCACCTGGTGCTGGCCGGAACTGCACTGGCCGCGATGGGTGCGCCACTGGTCGCGCGGGCTGCTGATGCATTGAAGGTCGGGTTGATCGTGCCGATGTCGGGGCCGTTTGCTTCGACCGGACGGCAGATCGAGGCGGCGGTGAAGCTGTATCAGCAGAAGTTCGGCGACAGCGTGGCCGGGCGCAAGGTGGAGATCCTGTTGAAGGACGATGGCGGCGTTTCGCCGGATGTGACCAAGCGGCTGGCGCAGGAGCTGGTGTCGCGGGACAAGGCGCAGGTATTGATGGGTTTCGGTTTGACGCCCCTGGCGCTGGCGGCCGCGCCCATCGCGACGCAGGCCAAGGTGCCGATGATCGTGACGGCGGCGGCGACTTCGATCATTCCGCAGCGTTCGCCTTATATCGTGCGGACCGGCTTTACGCTGGCGCAGGTGACTTCGCCGCTGGCTTCCTGGGCTGCGAAGAACGGGATCAAGAGTGTGGTGACCTTTGTTTCCGATTATGGGCCGGGGCTGGATGCTGAGAAAGTGTTCGTGAAGACTTTTTCCGAGGCCGGTGGCAAGGTCATGGAGAGCGTGCGCGTACCCTTGCGCAATCCGGACTATGCACCCTTCCTGCAGCGGGTGAAGGACGCCAAGCCGCAGGCTTTGTTCGTTTTTGTTCCTTCCGGGGAAGGTGCTGCCGTGCTGAAACAGTTTACCGAGCGGGGATTGGCGGCTGCCGGGATTCGCCTCATCTGTACGGGTGATGTGCTCGATGATGATTTGATGGCGGGTATCGGTGCGGCGGCCAAGGATGTGGTGAGCAGTCATCATTATTCGGCGGCGCATCCCTCTGCTGCCAACAAGGAATATGTGGACGCCATGGCCAAGGCCAACAAGGGGATGCGCGCCAACTTTCATTCCGTCGGAGCCTATGACGGGATGCATCTGCTCTACGAATCGCTCAAGAAGACCGGCGGGGATGCGGATGGCGAGAAGCTGCTGGCTGCCATGAAGGGGATGAGCTGGGAGAGTGTGCGCGGGCCGGTTTCCATCGATGCCGCTACTCGCGATATCGTGCAGACGGTTTATATGCGCAAGGCTGAGTTGCGCGGGTCTGAGTTCTATAACGTGGAGTTTGATCAGGTGGAGAAGGTGCGGGATCCTGGGGTTTGATTGCTTTTGATTACCTTTGATTTTTTGCCTTCTTGTGTTCTGTTTGGTGACGGGGTTGGGTTTGCCGTTTGGGGTAGTCTGCACGGAAATCTTTCCTGCGCTCTAGCTTAATTGCTTTCTCTCTCCGGTCGGAAGGACGCGCCGGGGGCGGCCCGGCAGCCGCTCACTTTTCTTGTCTCGCCAAGAAAAGTAAGCAAAAGAAGGCGACCCCAAAGAGCCAGCCCTCCTTCGGAAGGTCCCCGTCGCAGCGAAGCGAAAAGTGGGAAGGATAGAGTCGCTTCGCTCCGACTATCCTTCTGATCCACTTTTCGCTCCGCTGCGACGGCTGGCTCTATGGGGACGGCAACCCCCACGGGCTCGCCTTCGGCCTCGCCGCGTCTCCGACTCGCCTTCGGCTTTGGTCGGGGTGGTACGCTTCTCGCATTGAGATGAATATCGACAGATAATCTTTCCTCCCCTCTTTTCGAAAGCCCCGATCATGACCCCGACCACCCAACGCTGGGATCTCACCTGGAAACAATTGGGTCTGGGTTGCCCCGATACGCGCTTGCTTGACTCGGTCCTCTCACACTACCGCGAACCCCATCGCCACTATCACACCCTTCAACACCTCGAAGAGTGCTTCGCAAAGTGGGACGAGTTGCGCGCCGAATCCTCCCATCCTGGCGAAGTGGAACTGGCACTCTGGTTTCATGACGTCATCTACGACGTCAAACGTCATGACAACGAAGAAAAGAGCGCAGAGTGGGCGCGGCGTTGTCTAGTGGATGCCGGCGCATCGGAAGAGATGGCACAGCGCGTGCATGCACTGGTGATGGCAACTCGGCACCATCAGCCCGGCGTCGAGGGTGACGCGTCGTTATTGGTGGATGTCGACTTGTCGATCTTGGCCGCGCCACCGAATCGTTTCGATGAATATGAACGGCAGATTCGTGCGGAGTACGACTATGTTCCGCTAGCGTTGTTCATGCAAGAACGGAAGAAGATTCTGCAAGGCTTCCTGAATCGCCCGAGGATATACAGGACAAAGATATTTTTCGAAAGATATGAGGCAACTGCGAGAAAGAATTTGGAAAGGGCGATTGAGGCCAGTGTATGAAGAAACCGCAGCAAGAACCCGATCAACCCGAAGCCGAAGGCGAGTAGTGTCTGCAGCGATGCCGAAGGCGAGCCGTCTCGGCCGTCCGCATCTGCGCCGCCGCTTCAGTACCCAATAAAACGGATCAGAAAAATAACCGGAGCGAAGCGACTTTATTTTTCCCGTTTTATTGGGTACTGAAGCGGGGACCCTCCGAAGGAGGGCGGCGCAGTTGCGGTCGCCTTCTTTTGCTTACTTTTCTTGGCGAGACAAGAAAAGTGAGCGGCTGCCGGGCCGCCCCCGGCGCGTCCTTCCGACCGGAGAGAGAAAATAATTAAGCTAGAGCGCAGGACAGAATTCCGTGCAGACTACGCCCCAAACCTAACACCATCAAAGCTCGCCAATAAACCCAGAAACAAGCTCAGCAAACACAACAGGCTGCTCCACAGCACTAACGTGGGAAGCTTCCGCAATGACCTCCAAGCGAGCATCAGCAAGACCGTCAACAAGGGTCTGAGCCATGGCAACCGGCGTCCCCTGATCCAGCTCCCCTGCGATCACCAGGCAAGGCACGCGAATGCCCCCCAACCGGGCAGAAGTATCGACCGTCCCCACAGCATGACAGCACCCCACATACCCCACCGCATCGGTAGTGACCAGCCGATGACGATAGCGCGCCACGGTAGCCGCCTGAGCAGCACGGAAGCCCTCATGGAAATACCGCCCCATGACCGCATCTGCAATGACCTCGATCCCCTGAGCCCGCACGGTAGCAATCCGCTGCTGCCAAACCTCGCGCGCCGCCTCAGGATAGGCAGAGGTGGTGTTGGCCAGCACCAGAGCACGCACCAGTGCCGGATGCCGCAAGGCCAGCTCCTGCCCCACCATGCCGCCCATGGACAAGCCCACCCACACCACCGGCCCGGTATCGAGCTCCCGCAACAACCGTGCCGCATCATCGGCCAGGTCCGCCATGCTGTAGAGCCCGTCGAGCTTCTCCGAACTGCCATGCCCGCGATGATCGTAAGCGATCACCCGGCAATCGGCTGCCAGCAGGTTGGCCAGTCCGTCCCACATCATCAGGTCGGTCCCCAGCGCATGTGACAGCACCACCGTATGCCGCGGCGCCTTGCCATTGCGCGGCTCACGTACCGTGTAATGCAGCGCCGGTGACGAAGCAGTCCGTCCCTCACGCCCGACTCCAGGATGCACGCTGGCAGCAGGCGCCTGCGGCACCACCGCATAGCCGATCTGCTCACCCACTTCACGCAGGATCTTCTGCGCATGCGTAAAGGCCGTATTGCCCGCCGGCACACCTGCATAGACCGACGCCTGGATCATCACTTCCTTCATCTCATCCGGCGTCAATCGCGTAGCCGGATCAGCCGTCAGCCCTGCTCGCACATGCAGTTCAAATTCTTCCCAGCGCCCCAACGCAATGGTGATGGCCAGCACGATGATGCGCCGACTCTTGTGGTCCAGCCCGGGACGCCCCCAGATTTCATTCCACGCGAAGCGCGTGATCAGGTTCTGGAAATCGGCATTGAAGTTGGTGGCGTTGGCCACCGAACGGTCAACCCATGCGTCGCCCAGCACACTGCGGCGATTGCGCATGCCGCGCTCGAAATCATGGTCCAGCGGATCGTAGCTCATGAGGTGTTCTCTTTTGTCTCGTGATGTGGAGTGAGGTGGAGAAATCAAGTAATTCAGCGCGCCAGCATCGCGCGCAAGTGTTCAAGCTGCCCTTCAGCAATGCGGCGCGCAGGTCGCGTCGCCTGCACCGGATCGAACAGCCCGCGCAACATGGCCAGGTCGATTTCCTTGCCCAGCTGCGCATCGGCCTGCACGGCATCGACCAGCACATCGACCAGCTGCGCGCCATCGGCCACGGCCTTGCGCGTGAGCTGCTCCAGCAGGCCGTGTGCCCGCGGACGGCCGATCACGCCCGCCAGCGCAATCGATGCGGATTCGGCAAATACCAGTCCCTGCAGCGCATCGATATTGCGCAGCATGCGGGCCTCATCGATGACCAGTGCGGCAAACGCATCATTGAGCGCACGCAAGGCACCATGCACGCCCAGGAACAAGCCCGGCCATTCGGCCAGTTCGGCCTGCCAGTTGCCCAGCCCGCGTTCGTGCTGCTGCGACATCGCTCCCAGCAACGCAGCGGCCTGGTGAGGCGCACGGGTGGCGGCTGCCAGCGCGATCATGGACGACACCGGGTTGCGCTTGTGCGGCATCGCCGACGATCCACCACGGCCATTGCCGGAAGGCTCTGCCAGTTCGGCAATTTCGCCCTGCGCCATCAACGACAGGTCGGTCGCGATCTTGCCCAGGCTGCCGGCCAGCACGGCCATCTCGCTGCCCAGGCGTATCCATTCGTCACGCTGGGTATGCCAGGCGGCATCAGGTGTCTTCAAGTCGAGGGCCGCTGCCATGCGCGCAGCCACCGCCGGGCCCTTCTCGCCCAGCACGGCCAGCGTGCCTACTGCGCCGCCCAGCTGCAGCTGCAAGGCGCGTTCGGCCAGTGCCTGCAGTTGCGCGCGCGAGCGCAACAGGGGCGCCGCCCAGTTGCAGAACTTCAAGCCCAGGCTGGTCACCTGCGCCGGTTGCATCAGTGTGCGCGCCAGCACCGGCGTATCCAGATGGGATTGCGACAGGTCCAGCAGTCGGCGCGCCAGCTGGTCCAGTTCGCCATCGACCAGCCGCAGCGCCTCGCGCGTGACCAGCACCATGGCCGTATCCAGTACGTCCTGGCTGGTGCTGCCCCAGTGCACGTGGGTAGCGGCTTCCTCACTGTAGAGGGCAACCGTGCGCTGCAATTCCTTGACCAGCGGAATGGCCAGCGCACCAGCGCGGCGGCTGGCGACGATCAGCGCATTGATGTCATAGAGCGGGGCGCGGCAGACGCTGGCGATGGCGCGCGCAGCGGCCTCGGGGATGATGCCCTCGGCGGCTTCGGCCTCGGCCAGGACTTGCTCGAAACGCAGCATGGCTTGCACCACCGCCTGGTCGTCGAACACCGCAATCATGTCGGATGTGGTGAGGAAGCTGTCGAAGATCGAAACGCTCATGAAGTCTCCATTGCTTGCCGTTGCGGCACGATCCAACGCAAACGGGATCCGGCAGGCCAAAGCCTGCGGATCCCCTGGGTCGTCACGCCGCAACAGGCGTTCAGGTGTAGTCGAAGAATACCGTCTCGCTCGCGCCCTGCATGTGGATATTCCACAGGTAACTGCCATCGGCTTGCTTGCGGGCGATCAGGGTGTGGCGGCGGTCAGCCGGGACCTGCTCCAGCAGCGCCGATTGCGCCAGCGCCGGATCATCTTCCAGGAAGACCGCCGTGAACTGGTGCTTGACCAGGCCGCGCGCAAACACGGTCACGTAAGCCACCGGCTTGCCGGCCGGCGCCTGTGGCTGCGAAATCGAAAAAGTGAACCCGCCCTCTTCATTGGTGGGCACCCGGCGATATCCGGGAATGGCATGTGAAGTTTCCGCCGCGGCGCTGCCCGGCAGCCAGGCTTCGGCCCAGGCGTCATTGATGGGGACGCCGTCGCCGTCGATGATGGCGCCCTTGATCTTGACCTGCGGCGCGCTGCTCTCCACGCGCGAAGTCAGTTCCACGGCCCAGGCCCAGGCTTCGTGCGGGAAGGGGCCGATGGTTTGCGAAGTGGTGATGTTGCTCATGTGGTCTCCTGCCTTGTGTTCAGATGCCCATGGGCGTGGCGTTGCGGCCGCGCAGGACGATGTCGAATTCATAGCCCAGCATCTTGTCATCCACCGTCTCCTCCAGCGAGAAGCGCGAGATCAGGCGCTGGCGGGCGGCTTCGTCGGGGATGCTCTGGAAGATCGGGTCATAGGCGAACAGCGGATCATTGGGGAAATACATCTGCGTCACCAGGCGCTGCGCATAGACATTGCCGAACAGCGAGAAGTGGATGTGCGCCGGACGCCAGGCCTTGTGGTGATTGCCCCAGGGATACGGGCCCGGTTTGATGGAGACGAAGCGATAGCGGCCATCATCATCGGTGAGCATCTTGCCGAAGCCGGTGAAGTTGGGATCCAGCGGGGCATCGTGCTGGTCCTTCTTGTGGAAGTAGCGGCCGGCGGCATTGCATTGCCAGACTTCCAGCAGCGAGTTGCGCACCGGTTTGCCGTCTTCATCGAGCACGCGGCCGGTAACGACGATCTTCTCGCCCAGCGGCTCGCCCTTGCCCTGCTTGGTGAGATCCATGTCGTGCGGCAGGATCAGCTTGGGCGAGGCGAACAGGTTGGTGCCGGTGGCGGTCTCGTCGCGTACGCGCAGCGGCGCCTGCGTAGGGCCGCGCTTGGCGGTGGACTTGTACGGGGGATAGATCAGTTCCGGATAGACACCGGGTTCGATGGCATCGAATTGCATGAGGTCTCCTCAGGTCGACGGGGTGGATGCGGCGTCGTCTTCGGATTCCTTGCCTGCCGGAATGGGCGAATGGCGCGCCGTGCTTGGGTGTGGACAGATAGTAGGCAAGCCGGTCCCCGCTCTCAAGGCCAACGCAGCGCAGCATATCCGCCCTGCGCCCGCTTTGTGCGATAATCGCACAAATGGCCGATTTTCTGCAGCGAACGGGAAACGGTGCGTATCAGCTTGTTTTATCCACAGGGCAGGGAAGCATGCAGCCAGAACATATCGAGGAAGTCGGAGAAGGCGGAGAGGGCGCAGATGGAGATAGCGGCCCCCTCAAGCGCGACCTGGTCGCCGGTCTGGAAAAGGGCCTGCAGGTCATCGAAGCGTTTGACCAGGAGCGCTCGCGCCTGACCATCGCCGAAGTAGCGCAGCTGACGGGCCTGACCCGTGCGGCCGCGCGCCGCTATCTCATCACGCTCACGCACCTGGGCTACATGCGGCACGACAACAAGACTTTCTCGCTCACCCCGATGGTGCTGCGGCTGGGCCAGTCCTACCTGCATTCGGCGCGGCTGCCGCGCATCGTGCAGCCGCTGCTGTACCGGCTGGCGTATTCGCTGGGGGAGGCGGCTTCCTGCGGGGTGCTCGATCACGACCAGCTGGTGTGCGTGGCGGCGGTGAGCGCAGGGCAACTGGTCTCGACCACCCTGCAGCCCGGCACGCGGGTGCCAGCCTACTGCACCGCCAATGGCCGCATCCTGCTGGCCAACCTGCCGCCGGCGCAGCTCGATGCCATCCTCGCGCGCGCCCAGCCGGAGGCCATCACCGCCCATACCATCACCGATGTCGAACGATTGGGGCTGGAAATCGCCCGTGCCCGCGCACAGGGTTATGCGCTGGTGGACCAGGAACTGGAGCTGGGCCTGCGCACCATGGCCGTGCCGGTGCGCAACTTCCGTGGCGAGGTGGTGGCCGCGATGAACATCAGCGTGCATGCGGCCCGCATGAAACTGGAAGACATGGTGGAGCGCTGCCTGCCGGCCATGTTGAAGATCCAGGTGGAGCTGGGAGCGCTGCTGTGAGGCTTGGCTGAATTTCGAAGAAAGTGCCCCGGTCTTCGTTTTTGCGCCATTGCCGGAAACGGCCGGCGAACTGCTTATTCCTCCACGTGCGTGCGCCGGTATTCCTTGGGCGTCACACCCAGGTGCCGCTTGAAGAGCCGGCTGAAATACGCCGGATCCTGGAAGCCCAGTTCATAGGCAATGGTCGAGATGCCTGAAGGCACATAGGTCAGCTTGCGGCAGGCCTCCAGGATCAATCGCTGCTGCGCCAGGTCGAAGGCCGAATGCCCGGCCAGCTTCAGGCACAGGCGATTGAGCCGGCTGGGAGTGATGCGCAGCTTGTCCGCATACACCGCCACCTGCCACTGCTCCTTGAAATGCTGCTCTACCAGTGCGCGAAAGCGGCTGAACAATTCGAAGTCGCCGCGTCCGGACAATTCCGCCGAGCGATGATCCGCCTCCAGCCGCACCAGCAACAGCATGACGCTGCGCGCCAGCCATTCGAGCATGAGCGTGTGGCCGTTGCGGGGCGCAGCCGATTCGGCGATCAACAGGCGCAGCAGCGTCTCCATGCGCTCGCGCAATTCCGGTACGCGGCCCAGTTCGATGGCCATCGGCCGCAGGAACAAGGGCGAGAACAATTCGCCATGCCCGTCGCTGCCGCCTGCCGAAAACACCACGTGGGGATCGACCGTCAGGACGAATCCCACGGCCTGTTCCGAGAAATCGAAACCATGCACCAGCGAGGGATGGATGGTGATGACGACCGGTCCATCGACTTCCCAGACTTCTTCTTCCATCAAGGCACTGACGTGCCCGGACATTAAAAAAAGTACCTGAAAAAGTCCGGCATGAGTGTGCGGTGCAATATGCCAGTCATGCACGCGGCTGCGTGTCTCGATCAGTTCGATGTGGACCGACTCCGCATCCTCCGGCCGGGAAGCCTCTCCATACAAGGAGAATTGCGGTACGTCGCTGGTGCGGGGTTTGCTGCGCGGCAAGGGCATGGTGTCTCCATCCTGGGTATTGCGATTGGGCGGCATGTTTGTGCTCTGTAAAAATAGTACAAGCAATTGGCGGAATCATCCATTTTTTATTCAGCCACCGCCGTCTAAGATTCTTCCCACACCAAGAACAAGAACAGATCACCTGCTACCCGCTTCGGGCTCGCGCCATTGCGCGCCGGGAACGAAAACGGTGCCTGACCTTTACACGGAGACCTCCACCATGCGTACCCAAGTCGCCATCATCGGCGCCGGCCCGGCCGGTTTGTTGCTGTCCCACCTGCTGCACCTGAAGGGCATCGAATCGGTCGTGCTGGAAACCCGCACCCGCGAAGAAATCGAATCCACCATCCGTGCCGGCGTGCTGGAACAAGGCACCATGGACATCCTCACCGAAACCGGCGTGGGCGAGCGCATGAAGCGCGAAGGCGCGCTGCATCACGGCATCGAGCTGGCCTTCGGTGGCCGCCGCCATCGCATCGACCTCACCGAACTGACCGGCAAGGCCATCACCGTCTATGCCCAGCACGAAGTCATCAAGGACCTGGTGGCCGCACGCCTGGCCGCGCAAGGACAGTTGCTGTTTGGCGTGAGCGGTACCACCATCGAAGGCATCGAGACCAGCAAGCCGCGCGTGCGCTTCCTGCACGAGGGCGAGCAGCATACGCTGGAGGCGGATTTCATCGCTGGTTGCGATGGTTTCCATGGCGTCTCGCGCCCGGCCATTCCGGAAAGCCACCGCCAGGATTACCAGCGCATCTATCCCTTCGGCTGGTTCGGCGTGCTGGTGGAGGCGCCGCCGTCGTCGGATGAACTGATCTATGCCCAGCATGATCGCGGCTTCGTGCTCATCAGCACCCGTTCGCCGACGGTGCAGCGCATGTATTTCCAGTGCGACCCCAAGGACAGCGTGGACAACTGGAGCGATGACCGCATCTGGAATGAATTCCATACCCGCCTGGAAAATGTCGACGGCTGGCGCGTCAAGGAAGGCAAGATCTTCCAGAAGGGCATCATCGGCATGCGCAGCTTCGTCTCTACGCCCATGCAGCACGGCCGCCTGTTCCTGGCCGGTGACGCCGCCCACATCGTGCCGCCGACCGGCGCGAAGGGCTTGAACCTGGCCGTGGGCGATGTGAAACGGCTGGCCCAGGGCATCGAGGAGTTCTATCGCAGCGCCAGCGAGGAAGGTCTCTCGACCTACACCGAGCAAGCCTTGAAGCGCATCTGGCGCGCCGAGTATTTCTCCTGGTGGATGACCAGCATGATGCATACCTTCGACGATGCTTCTCCCTTCCAGCGCCAGATCCAGCGCGCCGAACTGGAGAACGTGGTCAACTCGCGCGCCCTCTCGACCGCGCTGGCGGAGAATTACGTCGGCGCATTCTGAGCCTTTGCCTGGATGCAATCACCAACGCCCGCGCAAGCTGGCGTTTTCATTGCACGACCGTCACGTCTGCGCCCTGCGCGTGATCATTGTCCTTGCGCATGAACAGCCGCCGGCAGCGGCGTCGGGCAAGGTAGAGGTAGACCTGGCAATAGCATTGCGCGACCGCGCAGGCCGTTACCAGGCCTGCAGGATGGGCCAGGCCCAGGGAGCGTCCCAGGGCCGAGAGCAGCGCGCAGGACACGAGCGTGATCCCGGCCTGGCCATGCCGGTGCCAGCGCAGGGAGATGGCCTGCCAGCGCGCCATGCGTGATGCGCGGCCAAGGGCGGTGTGTGCGGGAAAGTGGTTGAGGGACCAGTTGCGTTTCATGCCAGGCTCCATGTTTTCCCGCCGTGGCGCGGGGAGGGCAAGGTGCTGCGGTCTGGACTTCGATGGGCAATGCGTGTTCATCATGTTTGCACATCGCTCTGACAATCCGCTGCTTACCCGGAAGGGGGCGTGCCGGTCCGACCCCGGCCTCAGGCACCACAGGGTTTTGAGACATGTAAGGTATAAAGAATTATACCCATCACTCCTGAAAATCTTGGTCAATTTTGACCAGATTTGACCACCACGCCGCAGCTATCCTGTTTTTGTCAACGCAAAAGCATAATTAGGTATAACTGTCTTTTGACACATTCTGTGCATTCACCTATTCTGGCGGCTGTTCAGGGGTCAACGTAACAGTGATTCTTGTGGGAGTGCGCTATACCAAATACGCTGTGTAGCCCCAGCGCAAACCACAGGTCTGCAAATTAAATCGAGGGATAAGTTTGCAGTGAGAGTATGGCAACGCTCGGAGAGGAGATACCTCTCCAGGGACATGGTCTAGATGTGTGCCGCGCAATTTCATCAGGCTCGCTGTCCTCAGTGCTCAAGACCCGTTGAGGGAACGCGATAAATAGGGTTCGTAAAACAGCCTGTTCCCGCTGCCCCGACAGATCGGCCCTCACAAACGCGCTACGCATTTGTGAGGCAGTCCGTGAACACCTTAGAGCTTATCCAGCAACAGTCTGGGGGCGCGATACTCGTCCCTCTCAAGAGAGCAGCTTCATTTTTGGGGCTAGAACCTCAAACTATCCGAAATCAACTATGTGAGGGGCGCTGCGCGCTGTCCCCGGTTCGCATCGGTTCCCGCATCTTTTTTAAAGCCGAAGACATCGCCAACCGAATCGACGCATTGGCGATTGATACGGACGCTCTGGGCCGCCCAAGGCCCGTTCGTGGTCGTCCCACTAAAGCCGCTGTTCTAGAACGTCAAAACAAGCGCCAAGAGTCTGTTATCGCCGATGGTCAGCCATTGGTGGCTCTCACGGCCGTTGCACCGATCTTCGGAAGAGCACCCAAATCCATACAAAATCAGATTAGCTTAGGGCGTTGGCCAATTCCGATCATTAAGATCGGAAAGCATGTGTATTTTCGTGCGGCGGATGTGGCATTAGCTATTAAGAACGGTCTCGATCTATCTGTCTCCAATGTTGCATAAACCGATTCAGTCATGACCTTGTCACCCGAATTCAGTGACGAACTCGGACTGATAAGTGACGGACTCGGATGGATTAAGTGCTGAACTCGGAGTTTGGTAAGTGTCGAACTCGGATCAATTAAGTGCTTAAGTCGCAGTATTTAAGTGCTGAACTCGGAGCAAATAAGTGCTGAACTCGGATGTTTTTGATGGGTTATCGGTCCAAGAGCCAAGCTGGCGGCCGGATGGCGGCTAGTCGTGCTTTTTGCTAATAGGTTTTTAGTAGATATTTATAAGAGATTTAGTAGAGTCTTTTAATACATGTTGGTCTTTATATGTACGCACGTGTGAAGAGATCGTCGGTCGACGCCGATCTCTCACATGCTGTTGCAGGGGTGTCCCTAACGGGCCATCCTCGCTCCTCGCCTTCGGCTGCGTCCTCGGACTCAAATCGCCCCTGCGCTATGCGCGGGAGTAAGGTTTGGCTTTTAGGGCGCACTTTTAAAGAAGTGGGGCAAGCGAAGCGCGTCAGGCGGAGCAGACATCGCGGGGAAACGGTGTGTAACTCAGGAATCGGCTTGCCGATTGTCCACAGGCCCAGAAGGGCCTGTGAGCGCAGCAGCTTTGCTGCTGAAGCGTGGCAACTGCGTTATGCACGGTTGGGCGCGGGTGCATCTACTACCGTATTTTTATTGGCACAAAGGGCCTTATAGCGTTGCTCACGCTCTTTTCATATATAGCGAAGGGGGGATGGGCACAGACGTTTAAGTTGATCCAATATGGTTGATTCCAGGCACTTTAAATTTTTTTGTTGTATATTGGAATTTAATTTCCATTTTGCAATTAATGAGGGCCATGAGCGATCAAACGGATGTAGCAATTAAGAATCTCGGGATATTTTCGACATTACAAGCGGCAACCGATCAGAAGCAGTTTCTCTTATGCGCGTCTTTCGCTTTGTTAATTGACAATGTACTGGCGTTTTTCCGTCAGCCGACGTTGATGGACATTGCACGAGATAAGAGCATGTTGGCGGAATCGAATATTACGGTTCAAGTTATCTTGATATTTGTTGCCTATTCGTTTTTGGTTTCGCTAGTTCTTCCATTGGCGGCCATGATTTACGATCAAATCTATATCCTCACGGTAGGTAGTTGGGTGTCGAGTATTGATCGCTATTTGGATCAAAAACTGGGGCGAGAGCCCAAGACTGTATCTAAAAATCCGGATTACGTTCGCCCTTGGGAACTGCGTGAAGAAGCGCATCGAAGCATGGAGAAATACTACTTAGATTTATATAAGAGCTATGAACAAGAATGGCGTGCCAACCGAGAAAATATGGTTCGTTTTGCACTTTATGCTTTTTCTTGCCTGGTGATGCTAAGCGTAAATTTTATCTTGGGTGACAACGGTCGTCATACAGCCTCGTTTGTCGTCGCGAACTACTTTGAAAGCAATGGACCCATCTGGTGTGCCTTAGTTGGTCTTGCTGTCATGAATGTCTGGCGTTTTTACTCCTCCTCTGATCCGGATTGGATATATTGCCCAAATTTGTACAGGAAGATTCACGGCCCCGATGAACCGCGTTATGCGGTTATAAAACGACGCATTGAAGAAAAGCCACCGGAGAGCTGCGAATGAAAAAAAAGCCTACTTTTTCGTGTAGGCAGTTTTGGGATAAGGCTAGAGATAATTTGATAAAAGACGATGGTAAAACTTTGCCAAGGACGCCTATTGTAAGAACAAATTTTCAATCACATTTCGTCGTCCGCTTGTCGCCCCTCTCGTTTGTAATGCAAATCGTTGATGAACATTACATTCGATAGCACAACATGGACTACCGCTTCTAGCTGAAGAAGTGTAATAAAAACCAAAGCGGAAAGTGCTACAGATTTGAATTGAAGTCTGTAGGCAATGTATATAGGGGTGATCTGCAGCAATAGCTTGGCTAGGGTTATAAACAATACACCCAGCATTACCAACGCTGACGTCATAACTGCACCAACGATGCTTTCTAGTCGCTTTGTATCAGACCGCGATTCCGAGAAGTCAGCTGCCACCAATTTTTGTGAGCTGATAATTCTGTTCATCGCATTTGGATAAAGAAAAGCTATCCAAATCCCCATAATGGTAAAGACCATACCTGAAATGGTAGAAATCAGGTTTAGGTAGTCTTTATAATCTTCATAGCGAAATGACGTCAGCCACTTCTCGAATATGAAGTAGAGAATGCCAGATGCAAGTAGATAGATAAACTTACGCCACATCGTTTCGGGCCTTTTTCGCGCGCCTTGATGTCTTTGATTTAGTCTTCTCATCGGCGATGACGCCTGCTAAGACTCTGTCCTTTACTGCAGAAATCCTGGTGTGAATATCGGCAGCACTGAAAACGGTTGATGCATTCTTGTTGAACTGGACCGTCTCATGCAGGCGATATTTGTCTACCCACACTACGCCCTTGTCGGTCTCAAAACCTACGTTGTTCCAGTCAAAACGACTTCGTTCTTCCCTGGCGAAAGTTTCAATAATCTGCTTAATTTCTGTCGCTGTAGGTTTGGCTTCCGCTCGAACTTCAATCTGCCGAGTTTTAGCTTTGGGCCTCGCTGGTAGAAGTGGAATCTTATCGAAGATCTTTACCCATTCTGGGCGTTCATCAATGCCAGCGTTAAGTTTGATCGTGTCGCGTCGAACTATATGGGTTACACGCGAGGCAAGTTCGGCTAGACGCGCGTTACCGGTTTCAACGCTGCGCAAGCGAACGCCAAATCTATAGCTGTAACGGTTTCCTGCAACGTCACTACCGTCGGTAAACTCAAATCGAACTTGTCCTGTCTCAGTCTCCGTTCGCTTTTTCTTCGGATGAGCAACACGGTTAGTAATACATTTTGCAACCCACTCTTGGAATAGACTTGAATCGCAAACTGAATGATCAAGTTTTATCGAGACAACAGTGTTCAATTGCGGAATGATCCAATAGTAACAAGGGCGTCCCCAGATAACCTTCTTGCCCTTGTAACCCTCTTTGTATTCGACAACGCTGGATTGTCCAGTTTGTGCACCCGCTTGAGCCCCCCAAAGAGTGCCCGCACTATCTGACTCTGACTTCCACAATACGAAGAGATACTCTCCCGTATCTTCACATTTATAAAAATCATGACAATAGCATTTGGGTGAACCAAGTTTCGTACTTGATGGATCCCACGGAATGGTGTCCTCCATTGGTTTCCCTTTAACCCAATCGTAAATCAGGTCAAATGTCTCCGTGACCTCAAGCCCTTTAGGAAATGAGTCCCCTTGTTTGTACAGTCCACATTCATCAATGCTGAAGAAGTTTAAATGCCCTGGAATAATCATTTTGTATCGATGTTATTTTTTTAATATCTGTGCATTTATAACAAATGCACAGCCCCCGTTCTACTGCCGAAACTAATAATCACAATTATCGATCACTGGATTTTGTTAACAGTATCACATCTTATTTTAAGATCATTGAAAGCATACGTACTTGCGGCCGAAGGCGCACGGTGTGCAGCCCCGCGACAAAGAAGAAGCGGTACCGTGCCGCCTTCACGAGCGGTCTCAACTATTCAATTGAGTTCGATGTGAACGGCAGCATCGTAGCTAACCCCTATTCCACGTCACTGACCAAACTGCTGGAAGACGATCAAGTCGCCCGTAGGTTCCGTGATCAATGTTTGGGAGAGACTATATATCGTGTGAAGAATTTCGTTTGAGTCAACCCGCGTTTATTGTTACGGCCCCGGAGGGTAATTTCCCCGGGGCTTTTGCTTCCTTCCAAGGGCTTGTTAAGCCCCAGCTGCAAGCAGCTACCGCTCGTTATCGCCAAGAGCTTGACCGCCACCGCCCAAGATATGCAGGACGTACTTGGTAAAGCGCTGCGGGAGAAGCTGGACCGGCCAATACCGTTCGCGTTTGCAATCATAGGTGACGGCAAGGCCGGCTACCTCCGTACAGATGCCTAACCGTTTTTGTATGCTTTCTCAGGAAACGACCGACTTGTCATGGTGGACATGCTGGATCATCAGCCGGAATTCGAGCGGAATAGACGCCCGATTGAATTTTCCTTTCGAGCCGCTTGAAATCCTCCGCGATGGCAGTGAACCGTCGCATCGTTGTTTCGTACGTATACTCTGACGGTAGCTGCATCGAACGCCTCATCGCCTCCGAAAAACGTCTATCTAAACAAGATTCACCATTGTTGCGAGAAGTGTGGGAAACCACATTTTCAGCGAAGGAAGGGCGTACATCTCTAACAAAAAATAATAGCACAATGCCTAACGCACCAAGCCTCTTCATTTCCCCATCTCCTGTTCCAGTCCGTCATAAATGATCCGAATGCGCTGAAGAGTTTCGTCCCAGGCCATTTTTTCCGCATTTTCTTTGGTGCGCTCTTGAGTCAACTCGGATCGTTTTTGAGCGTAGCGTGCGGCGATGAGTAGTTGTTCTTTCTGTGCCTTCGTCGCTCGTAACGCATCTTCGCTCACCTCCAAGATGACCTTTTCATAGTCTTGCATTGCTATTTCCTGAATTTGGGATAGTCGACAAAATAGGGAGTGGCCCAGCCTAGAGCGGCAGCCCCGCGGTAGAGCAGAAGAATCTGCCCAGGTTTGAGCCGTCCTAACTCGTGAGGCTCAATAACGTTGACGCGCTCGCGCGTTTGTGAATGACTCCTTCCGCCGGATGCGTCAGTGCTGACTGTCGTTTTTTTCTTTAGAGTCGTACCAATGAGCTGGCTGACGAGAGCTCTGGTGGCCTGATCGTTTAGCCTGAAAACCATCTGGACATCAGCTGATGCAAAGAAGATGTCGGTTGCGCCAGTTCCATATCGTTTTTCAATTTGCTGCGCACTTTGGAAATACATCCATGTTGGCATATGCCTAGACCGAATCGTGTTGAGCTTTTCGGCTAGGTTTGGTAACGGCGGCATGTTTCCTAGCTCATCCAAAAATAGTGCGACAGGTGCGCGGTCATTGGCAGTTCTAATTAATGTGGTCAACGAGGCGGTAGCTGCAAACGCTAAGAGCGGTCCAAGAGCTGCAATTTTTGACTCCTCGAATTGCAGAAAGAGCGCTGAGGGAACCTGAGAGTGCCCGAGATCCCTAATCGAAAAGTCAGAGTGGCCTAAGGAGTCTTGTACCCCTGGAAGGCTCAAGAATTTTAGGCTTCGCATACATCCTGTAAGTCCCTGAAGGATCAGGGGGTCGGGTTTGCTCCCTGATAAGCCCGCCGCCATTCTTCGCGCGATTTGGGCTGAAACAGGGCTTTGAGATCGACCAAGCACGCTGAGGATCTTCAGAGGATCTGATTCCGATGATAGGAGGTTGAATGCGGACGGCAAGCTACCTCCTGGTGTTGACTTGACGTGAAACATCGCCGCTTCTAGCCAATCGCGTTGCGCCTCAATGAAGGGGGCTTCTTCAGGGCTTCTAATCGGAAGCAATGCGGAACACAGTTCCGCCAATTCTGTTTCATCATTAACTTCATCCAAGGGATTCCAATGGTCCGCATCGGCATCGACGGTTGCTGGGTTTATGCGAAAAACGCGATATCCCTTGGCTTTTAGAGACGCGCCAATGATGGTGTGAAGTTCTGGCTTGATGTCCACCAATACAAACGATAGTCTGCTGGCGCTTGCCTGCAACACCTGATTAAGAAGAAACGCGGTTTTACCTGTTCCGGGTGGGCCGATAACTAAACCACGATCTTCGATGCCCACTTGCAGGCGCTTGCCTGAAAACGTACCCGCGAAAATTGATGGTTCAGCAGGAATGGTCGATTTCGAAAGAAGATTAGAAATCGCATAGGAACCTGTGAGATCTCCTGCCGAGCTACCCCAGCGCATGTCTTTTAGCGAGAGCCAAAGAAGAAAAGTGCACGCCATGAATATGGCTACAACGAGTGTGGCTGCACCACGAACATCGTGAGGCCATGTGTTTGCTGGTGCCGAAAACACGTAGCGCAAGATCACAGTCAGCGTCACTTGATAGCGCGATGCCAGCAAATGGCCAGCTGCGCAGCTAGTACATATTGCGGCCAGCGAACCGCAAAAGCTGGCCAGCAGCGCGCTTTTTATTTTGTCGAGCATATGTGCGAGACCTGTCTTCGTGTCGCTAGAGGCGACGGTTCTCATTCGCGAAGCGTCTCTACCGATAAATCGCAGATTTATGAGGTAGTGACGCTTCGCACGTCGCTAGCAATCATGAGGCTGAGCGAGCTGAATTCGAAGTGAAAATCGTGCGGCGGTACAACTCGGGAAGATTGCAAAAATGAATCTTCGCCAGAATGGATGCTCAGGAAATGGGAGGCTGCATGGGGCTATTCAAAAAGAAAGACGAAGAAGAAATTGCGGGGTATCGGCAAGAGATACAACGTCTACGAATCGACCTTAAGGCGTCGAAAAGTGATCTGGCAGCAGCGCGACAGAGCGACGCCACCATGTCTGATCAAGTGGAAAATCTTACCCAGCAGGTTCAGCAGTTGAAAGCAGCCGTAACCCAGGCACGCGTGCGACAAAAGTCGAGTGTGGAACGAGCCAACAGATTCAAAGCTCAGTTGACAGCTTTGCTGTCAACGATGCGACAACACTAAATTTTTTTTATCTTTTTTCATGAAAAAAGGTCCCGGCAGGGTGTCTCGGAGCGGATTACAGCGGTGAGGCAGTGCATCGGCAACCAACGCCGCGCAAATGTGAAATGTGGGTCAACTTGAGAGGAGAAATATGGAGAGTATGAAGAAGTACACGCAAGGAAAACTCTATCAGTTCGACGGTAGAGACTTTGTTGAGCTGGAGCCAGCAGTAGACGTCAAGGTTCCGGTGTCTGCTGAAGCACTGGAAGCGGTCAAATCGATTCGAAAAGCAGTACAGAGTCAGATGGGGCTTAGACCCGAGCTCAGTGTAGTTGTGTCAGCAATGTTGTTGTCGTCGACGTCGTTGCCAAATCTAGTTGAGGCAGTCCAGCAGTACGGACTGGCCCTTTACAGCAAGGTGAACAAGGAGGCGACAACAAGCGAGATGGGATAAAGCAACGTCGAAATCCATGACGGTGCCTACATCCTTAAACGACTATTAAATGGATGTCGCCACAGTGACGCCATTTGATTTGTTGTTTGCATCATCTTTGTGGCTCAGGCCACTGAAGTAATGAAGTGCCCCTCTGATACGACTGAGGTCGCATCAGAGTTTCAACAACACTAACCACACAATGACCAAGATCAGTACCGAGAAGGAGCTGTTGATCCTCTGTAATAGAAATAGAGATGGCTCATTCTCTACTCAGGCTGCACGCCGCAATGTTCTTTCAATGGCGGCACGGCAGCTGGTGACCTTGGGTTTTTACAATCTTCCTGCGCGCGGACTAAAGCAAAAACACATCAGCGCGTTGCTCGCATTATGGAAAGAATCCGGTTGTAGCGATGCCACGCTCAAGAATCGCATGTCTCATATGCGTTGGTGGACTGAAAAGATTGACAAGAAAAATTTGATACCACGGGCCAATTCTGATTTGGGTATTGGCCGTCGTCGATATGTAACCAATAAGAACAAAGCAGTTTCCTTTGGTGATGATGCTCTCCTGCGCATTCAGGATCCAAGAGTGCAGTTATCCCTAGAGCTGCAGCGGGCATTCGGCCTCCGTCGCGAGGAGTCCATCAAGTTTCAAGCCACGTTTGCTTACTCTCCAGGCAGCGCATACATAAAGCTGAAAGCTTCATGGTGCAAAGGTGGTAGAGAGCGCACCGTTCCGATTACGAATGAATATCAGCGAGAGATCCTTAACCGAGTCGCACTTTTTACTGGAGGCGGATCTTTGATACCGCAGAGGCAACAATATAAGGAACAGCTTAAACGCTATGAGAATGAAACGCGGAAAGCCGGTCTTCATAAGCTGCACGGATTGCGGCATGCCTACGCACAGGCCCGGTACGTCGAACTTGCAGGCTGGCAGCCACCCGTTAACGGCGGCCCAAGGCATCGGCAGCTCACGCCGGAAATGAAAAAGAAGGACCATGAAATCAGATTGCTGATATCTGAAGAGCTCGGCCACTCCCGCGAAGAAATTACCGCTGTTTACCTAGGACGATAGGAGTACATATGCACTTTACAGCTGCTCATTTCAGACATCCTCAAACTTACTTGGAGCGAGCGAGATTTCTGAGCGTGCTTTTGAAGAAATATGGTGTCGATGAAGAGTCCTGTTACCAGGCAGCGGCTCTGTCTAAACCGTACATGGCAGATCACGATGCATGCGCAAGGGTGCTCAATTTGGCATTTTCTTTAGTCACTGATCTGGAGCGGGAAGATGAAATGGAGCCCGAGGTAGACGAAATGCATCTTTCTTCCGATGCAAGAACAACGTTCCTTGCGGAGCTGACCGAGAGGTCCACGTCATATGCCTAGCGTGGGATTAACTGAAGCAGCGCGTTTAGCTGGCGTCTCGCGTCAACATCTCTACAAGCTTGCTAGTTCGGGTCAGTTGCGCGTCGCATTGGAGCTCAGGCCAGGAAGAACTGGAGAGACGTCAAGTGACTATTTGAAGTCCGTTGAAATATCCGAACTTGAAAAGGTCTTTGGTCAGTTGAAGAGCTGCTCTACAAGTGATCAGGACACTCATTGCGGGACTGTGTCATTGCTGCAAAAGAAGCTCCAGATGGCTCACCACGTAATCTCCTCAAAAGATCTGCAACTGGCCGAGGCCGTAAAGAGAGAGCAATGGCTAATGGGCAAGCTCGACGAGGTACTGGGGGCAATTGTGATTGCTGGAACCGGCGATGATTTAGTTGATCCACAGGAGGTTGTTCCCGAGACAGTGCCTAAAAGTCAATACGACGAAATGGTTGTTGAGGGACGGAAGATTATAGGAAAGCTGAAAAGCGAGATTAGGTTGCTGAAGGAGAAGCGCCAACCATTTTGGCGAAAACTATTTTCTAAGGGATTGAAAACTTGAACGACGCCGAGGTAATTGAACTGCTCGAATCACAGAAGCGAGCAGATTTGATCGAATATCTTAGGAACTCACACAGTCTTGATTTCCAGCGCTTGTGCTGCTGGTTGACCAGCTATCGGTCAGTCGAAATCTGGAATAGGGATTGGGCATTGGAGAAAACGCGTTCCTACTTCAGTGCGCAGCAAAAGGTTTTTGATCGTGCCTTATTTACCGGGGATCGAAACGTATCGTTTGACAAGGAAATGACCTGGCTACATGACTTCGTACTGCACTCGCAGAAGAATACCGCTTCGAGCATAAACGTCCAAGGGGTCGATTTCTATCCGATTATGGATGTCATGCTTTGGTTATTAGTAGAGCTCGCAACCAGCGAAGAAGGAAAAAAGACCGGATATTGCATCGAAGTTTGGATGCAGTGGTTGACGTTCATCCTTCAAACCTATCACCGGCCAGGTAAGAGGATTGCCGCTCTATGGAACTTTTGACTTGATACTATCAAGTATATGATTTTGAAAGGAAAAAAGTGAGCGCGAGATCGCAAGTTGATTTTGCTGAAGTGATTTCTGAAGATTTGATTAGGCAGGTGAATTTATCGAGGCTCTATCCCTATGAAATCTCTTCAGAGCTGCACACGAGCGGTCAATTTCGATTTGACGATTCTTTAGGTCCTCAAATTGTTCTAGATCGATATCTGCGGAGAGCAGAACACGCTAGATATGTGTATTTGCATGAGGTCGCTCATCAAATTGCGATGGAGTACGGTATGCATGATGCTCCGCACGGAGTTGCGCATAACTGCTATTTTGGCGTTCTGCTACTCACCATGTTGAAAAGGGCTGATTCCGCCCACTATTTCCAGATATACGACATTCAAGACGGTGCTCCGTCCTTCGATTCACCAGGAAAAAGTGAAGTGGTCAGATCAGAAAAAGAGCTGATATCGCGCTTCAAATTCGTATGCGAAGTGAGTGAGGAATTCGCTCGTGGCCCATGGATGATCGAAGAGATTGCCGCGCTGTTATATCGTAGTTACGTTATCGAGGAGTGGAAGGCAAAGACTAGAACATTCTATGATTTCTGCAATGTAAAAGCCCCGAAAATTCAGAGGTGGGGAGTAATTGCATTTCCGGGATTATTCTTGGCGCTCCTTGTAATGAGTATCGGAATCAGAATATTTCGCTAAATGTATATAAATATTTAGCGAAATATAGGCAGGTCAGAATATCTATAAATATTTAGCTAATTTTTTCATTCACTTACGTTTGCTTGCGGATTCCTTTGGTGTCGCATCAATGACCACGATATCCGAGGCTTGCTCTCCTGCCTCGATACGTTCTTGGCGCAATATCTGAATCGCTTCGAGTTTTGCGCCAAGATCTCCGTAATCGATGATGACAAATACACCGTAGGAAGTGCGAGCCGCATCTTTGTAAATTTCTAGCTGCTTTTGATAGCCATGTTTCACAGTTCCTTGGGAACGCTTCATTTCGACTAAAACTCTGGCCTCGTAACCTGCGCTAAATTTGAAATCGATTGGCCCTCCGCCCATATTTGCTTCCGGTGAAATATCGATGTCATTTGCCTTGCAGAAGCAATCCGCAATTGCGAAATACAGCAACTGAGCTGCTCGTTCTTTTTTGGGTCTTCCGTTCACCCATAGTGCCTCCCACAAATTTCCTTTTTCGACATGGTGTTTAAACATGTCAATGGTCTCATGGACCAATTCCAATACTTTATGGGGGCCATCGATAAGATTCACTTCACGAGAGGATTTATACGTTGCTAAATCTTTAGTAAGCATTTCTCTCAATTTCATATAACCAAGTTCGTCATCTTCTTGGCTATATGATTTGGCGAAAGATTTTACGGAAGCCAAAAAAAGATTAAAAAGATCTGCGGATTCTAAGACCGTCTTTTTTATCGCATCCTTGCGCTCTGCAATTGTAGGCCTCACGCTTTCGGCCAGAAAAGCATTTACGCGCTCACGGATTCTTCTGTTCTGAGATGCTGCCGCCCAGATTTCGGATACATCATTTGCCATCGGTAGTTGTCGAACAATGTCGCTAGGGACCAGCACAACAAACTTCCTTTGTCCATTGGCAAGATCAAAATACGGCAGACTGAATTCAGATTGCCCGTTATCGTCAGAAGTCGCGATCCCGTGTTTTTGGCAGAACCCTTCAGTGAGGGTAGATAGTTCTTTGATGATTACACGCGTTGTGAAGTCGCTAATCGTGTCGGGCCCCACGTTCTCTTCAAAGAAGCCCATCAGTGATAACATTTCCGGATCCTTCACACCAAGCGTGGCGATTTCCTTCGCTGTACGGATAATCATCTCTCGAATCTCCTCTGGCCTGGAGGTTCCCGCCCTTCGGCTGGAGCCATACCCTAAACCGTTATCCGCCGGTTCGCTTAGATCCAGCAAGCGTTGGGCCCCCTTCCAGGCAGCATCTCCTTCTCTTTCGGAAATCATGAGGAGGCGCAAAAAATTCTCGAAATGTTGACGGAAAGTTGAGAGTGCATCTTTCTTGATCAGGTCGTGAGCTGACTTCTCCAGTAAAGCGGGATCAATGAATAATTGGGTATCGACATTTAAAAATGGATCGATGAGACCGTCTGCTTCGAGAGCTCCGGGTTTAAGTCCAAAATGACTTGAAAATAAAATCGGATTTCTGACTTTTGCCATATTCTTTCCCCCTAATCATGCTTGTTATGAGGTAACAGCCACAGACAATCTGATCAGTAATATACCTAATTTCGTGCGGTAAGCTGGGCAGCACAACTATTTTTGGATAAACGGTATATTCGAAGGGCTTTTTATCGTAATGGCGCTGTGGAAATCTTTTCGTGTGAACTGTTATCTAGATTGGTGCGGGAAAGTGGTGCCTATAAAGAGGGTATTTGTCGATACCGAGTTTACGAGCTTCGAGCGCCCGCGACTCTTGAGCATTGGGATGTGCTCTGGAGACGGAGACTATTTTTATGCGGAAATATCGGTTCCAAAAGAGGAGTACAGTGAATTCGTCCGAGAGAATATCGTTCCTCAGCTCGGCAATGAGCCCGATAAAATCTGTGCAAATGGGGTTGAACTAGCCGAAAGAATTTCTGTTTGGCTGGCTTTGCAAAGAGCAGACGGCGGACTCTTAGAAGTGTGCGTGGACTACAGTACTGACTGGGATCTGCTCAAAGACGCTCTAGGCGGGAATGTTCCCGACTGGTGTTATCAAAGGATGATTGCGGACCATCTCGATGAAAGAATGAGGTTGGAGTACTACAGTCGGCATAACGTAGCGGAGCATCACGCATTGCATGATGCTCTCGCGAATCAATACGCATATCAAGACAACTTACCGCTTACAAGCGCCCTGGATTTCTTATGCCCCTAGCTAGATTAACTTCTTGGCCAAATCTTCTGCGCGAAGGTTTGTGTATCTCTTCAGCATGCCAAGAGTTTTGTGCCCTGTAACCGCAGCTACCTCCATAAGGTCAAAGCCTCGCTCGAATAATCGAGTGGTTCCCTCTCGCCGCAGATCATGGAATCTTAAATCTACCAAAAATTGCGAATCAGGCGTTACGCCCGATAGAGCGCATCGTTTTTCGTAATGTTTCCGCGCGCGATGCTGCGCCACCTCAAATGCACTGCGCACTTGATATTCTTTTATTGGAAATACGTGGTCGCAATCAGATCGAGGTAAATCCTTCAGAATAGAACGAGCTAAGGAGGAAAGAGGGATTTTTCGATCCTCTGAATTCTTGGTATCTTTAAGCAAGGCTGTTCCGGTTACCAGATCTACGTCCTTCCACTGGAGTTTCAGCAGTTCGCCCCGGCGTGCGGCAGTTTCGACTGCGACGATGAATAGGGTTGAAACATACTTGTTTCGGCAATGTTTCAGGGACTCAAGCATTGCATCGTATTCTCCCGGCAAAAGTCTTCGGCTACGGGCGATGCCGTTACTGGGTATTTCGATTGTGCCAATGGGGTTGGTAAGGGCAAGTCCCCACTTTTTGGAGGCCGCTGTAAATACGGCGGAGATAAGCATCAGATACTTGCGAGCAGTACTGCTGGACCAACCCTCTGTCTTACCTGTCGATAAGAAGGACGCGAGCGAAAAGCGGTCGATCATCTGGATGGATAGTGCTGCTATCGGGAATCTCAATAATTTATTGATGCGATGAGTCTCAGCACGCTTGTCTTTTTTTAAAGGGGTGACTTCTCTCAAGTAACGGTTCAAAAGCACTGCAAGCGTCATTTGCGAGATAGCTCGTTTAGCACTCTTGCTTTGCAATACCAATTTCATTGTCGGATCGAGGGCTAGATCTGCTCGTTTCCGGTCTCGAAATGCTCTGGCGTCATGGAGCGAGTCGAAGTTTTCGTCACTTCTGACCCCGCACACGGTCATTCTTACTCGGTAGGAATAGCCGCCGCAGCGTTGGGTTATGTTCTTTTCAATGATTCGTTCGTCTTGAGATGTTTTCTTACGCATAGTATTTTGACCAAAGTTGACCAGAAAATACCCTACGTCTCTCGAAAGGCCACGTCCACACTGGCGCTATCCCGCTTTATACCGGAGGACTGACAATGCACTGACGCTGGCCTGACATGAACATGTCGTCGCGCGATTGACGCGGGATTCGCTGCTGCAGGGCCTCGGCCGCCCGCGCCAGGCTCTACAATGCCGGCATGAACTTGCCTGAACTCCATACCCTGATCTGGGACGAACTGCAGCGCGGTGCCAGTCCCACGCGTTCGCCTTTTACCATCTGGCAACTGGCCACGCTCGGCCTGGACGGTGCGCCGCAGCTGCGTTCCATCGTCTTGCGCGAGGCCGATGCGTTAAGCGGACGCTTGGGTTTTCATACCGACTTGCGCTCTCCCAAGCTGGCCGAGATAGGTGCGGACGGCCGCGTGGCGATGCTCGCGGTGGACCTGGATCGCCATCTGCAACTGCGCCTGAACGGCGTGGCGCAGGTGGTGCAGGATGCCGCGCGCATTCATGCCATGTGGACCGGCGCCAGGCCGCATACGCTGATCCTGTACAAGACGCCGCATGCGCCAGGCACCCCCATCGCACAGCCCGAGGATGGCCACGTACCGCCGCAGGCCAGCGGTGATGGTTTCGAGAATTTTGCGCTGGTGGAAGTGCGGCTGGAACGCATCGAATGGCTGGACCTGACGCCAAACCAGCATCGCCGCGCCCGCTTCGAGCGCCTGCAGGATCAATGGCAGGGGCAGTGGATCGCGCCTTGACGGCGCGCCTGCTCAGGCCAGCGCCGGATAGGTGAATCCGAGGAAGTGCACCGCATTGAGCATGAAGTGCAGCAGGATCGCCGCTTCGATGCGCCCGCTGCGCTGGAATACCCAGCCATAGCCGGCCCCGGCGACTGTCGCCAGCGCGGCATAGGCCAGCCCGCCGCCCAGGTGTGCCGCACCGAACAGCAGGGCCGAGAGCACCAGCGCCAGCCCGGTTCCACCACGCACTGCCTGCAAGGCAGCCTGCAAGCGGTGCTGGATCACGCCATGGAAGAACGCTTCTTCGGCCACCACCGTCAGGAACAGGTTGATGGCCAGGAACTGCAGCGTGAAATCAGGCCATTTCAACGCGGGCCTGACCAGGCCTGCCAGCGCGCCCAATCCCATCACCAGGACGATCGTGACGGCACCCGGCAGCAGCGTCGCGCCAATCGTCGCGCGCCATTCCCTCCACGCATGGATGCGCGGTGCGAGCAGGGCCAGCAGCAGCAGTCCGGCGGCCCCTTTGTCCAGGTTGGCATAGAGCATGAAAGGCCGCGCATCGGCCGTGATGGCCGCTGACGGGACCACCAGCACATTGTGGAAACCAGGCCAGCGATGCAAGGCCAGCAGCAGTGCGAGCAACAGGGTGAGCACCAGCAGACTGGCACGTTGCCATGCGCGGGGCGCATGGGTCGTTCCCCATGCGGCCGCCGCCAGCAAGGCCAGGCCTGCGGTACCGATGGCGTCGACCTGTCCGGCAAGCATGCCCGCCAGGACAGCCAGCGCCAGCAAGGGGGCCCAGGGCGCAAGCGCCAGGCGACCGCCTGATGGCCAGCGGGACGGGGAAGGGAACCAGACGGTGCAGATGGCCAGCATCAGGAGCAGCGGTGCAGACATGGTCGAGAGATTCATTGAATGGCGGCAAAGGCGGTGTTTTAACATGGCGGACGTGATGGCGGCCACCCTGGGCCATCGTACGATGCGCAGTTTTGGTCAGGATTTGTGCCGTCATTTCTTGCACAGTACGTCCCGTGAACCGAGGACCCGATGAACGACGACCGTAAAAGCAGCAGCCAGGCCCGCTATCAAGCCCGATTCGAGCGCGTGCTCGACCATATCGAAGCCCATCTCCATGCGCCCTTGGAGATGGAACAGCTGGCCGCCGTCGCGCATTTCTCCCGGTTCCATTTCCAGCGGCAATTTGCCGATTTCACCGGCGTCGGGGTGGCGCGCTACATCCTGCTGATGCGCTTGAAGCACGCCAGTTTGCAACTGGCCTTCCAGTCGCAGCGGCGCATCATCGACATCGCCCTCGAAGCCGGTTTCGAAAATCCGGAATCCTTTACGCGCGCCTTCAGGAGTGCTTTCGGCCAGTCGCCTTCGCAGTTCCGGCGCGCGCCCGACTGGCCCTCTTGGAATGAGCGTTTCGTGTTCCGCATCCCTGAAAGGAAAGTGGACGTGCAAGTCGAGATCGTCAATGTCGAACCCATCCGCATCGCCATGCTCACGCATCGCGGCCCCGTCAACCAGCTCAATGCCACGGTGGCGCGCTTCATCGAATGGCGCAAGGCCACGGGCCTGTCACCCGTGGAGCGCTGCCGTACCTTTGGTTTGGCCTGGGACAATCCCGATACCACGCCGCCGGAGCAATTTCGCTTCGGCATCTGCGGCGAGGTCGATGGGGAGGTGCCGGATAATGTGCAAGGCGTGGAGCCGACCCTGATTCCCGGCGGACGCTGCGCACGCGTGCGGCATGCCGGCGCGCATGAACGGCTGGGCGAAAGCATCTATCCGCTGTATCGCCAGTGGCTGCCGCAGAGCGGCGAGGAGCTGCGTGATTTTCCGCTGTACTTCCACTATCTCAACTTGCTGCCCGATACGCCGCCGGGCGAGCTGCTCACCGATATCTACCTGCCCTTGAAATAGGGACCCTCAGGAAAAGGGAAGAAAGCTCACGCCACCAGGGCGCGCGAGAAGTGTGCCATCTGGTGTGCGGGCACCAGCAGCGGCACGAAGGAAGCATCGTTCACGGCGAGCCAATAGGGCAGGTGCGGGCTGGCATCGAAGCCGTAGTTGCTGCCCTCGAGCAGCCAGAAGCGCGGCACCGCCAGCGCGGGACGCACGCTGTGCTTGAGCTGGTCGAGGCTGGCCAGGCGCTGCGCGCACGGCCGGAATGGTGCCGGCGGGAGCGCTTCTCCGCTGGCTGCGAAACCGGCCGTGGCGAACCATTCCAGCACCTTGCGCGGACTGGCCTTGAGGCTTGCCCAGTCATGCATGGCATCAGTGCGCCCGGTGACGATGCGGGTGCAACTGCTGACATACAACTCGACCATGCCCAGCAAGGCGCTGGGAACAGGGACGCGGACTTTGGCGAATGGCGACATCGGCGAGGCTTCCTTTGGGTGCGGGGACGGGCGATCCCGGGGACCGCTGCATTGATGTTGCCACTGTAGCCATCTTCCCCGGTGCCGGCGATCGGGGAAATCCTGACGGCGCGTCAGCTTGCGGGTTGGCTGCGTTCAGGAAATTCCCGATGCCGGGCTGGCGGCGAGTCCTGTAAAACGGTTGCTGTAGCCTTGAACGGCTTGTGCATTTTTACCGGATATTTCCTCGCAGCATGAGTTTCCCCAGCATCATCATGATTGACCCCAGCCAGGAGGCCGCCGAGTTGGCGCGCTTCGCCCTGTGGCGTGCGGGCTTGCATTGCGACTTCCGCGCGTGCAGCGACTTGAGCGCGGCGCGCCGCTGCCTGCTGCAGGGGCGCCGCCAGGCCGATGGCATCGTGCCCAGCCTGATCCTGCTGGAGTCCGAGATGGAATGTGGCGAGGGACTGGAACTGCTGCGCGAGTTACGCGCCAGCAAGCATCTCTGCTGCGCGCCGGTGGTGGTGTTTCCGTCCTACGAGACCGAAGGCGAGCGCGATGCGCTGGCCGCCGGTGCCACCGAATACCTGCCCAAGCCGGTCGATGGCGAACACTATGCGCGTTGCGTGGTGGAGATGGTGGAGCGCTGGTGCGATCTCAGCGAGGCTGCAGCGCCCCTGGCCGAGGACGTAATGGCCGAGGCACTGGCCGACTTGCCCGGGCACCCGCAGCGACGCCGTGAGGATGGCCAGCCGCGCGGCAGGCGTTCGCACTGAATCCGGCGCGTTGGCGCAACAACGAACAAAGGGCCGCAAGGCCCTTTTTTTCGCCAGCATGCCGTGCGGCTCAGCCCGGCTCAGCCCGGCTCAGCGCCGCGTCTTGATCTTGGGCGTGGGCAGGGCGGTCTTGTACTTGATCTGCTTCAGCGCAAAGCTGGAGCGGATGTTCTTGATGCCGGGGATCTTGGTCAGGTGATCGACGATGAAGTGCTCCAGCGTCAGCAGGTCCGGCACCACGATGCGCAGCAGGTAATCTTCGTCGCCGGTCATCAGGTAGACTTCCATGACTTCATCGAAGGCACTGACCGCCGTCTCGAACTGGGCCAGTGCTTCGGCACCCTGGCGCTCCAGGATCACCTTGACGAACACGTTCACCTTCAGGCCCAGCAGGTGCGGATCGGCCAGCGCCACATAGCGCGAGATGATGCCTTCGGTCTCCAGTCGCTTCACACGGGCCAGGGTCGGCGAGGGCGAAAGGTTGATGCGGCTGGCCAGCTCCAGATTGCTGATCGAACTGTTCTCCTGAAGGATATTCAGGATGCGCAAATCGGTGGTGTCGAGTTCCATTATCGAAATTTAATTCTGTCAGTTTCAGTTTCGCAGCACTGGATGCTGAATATTGTACGGCAACTTCCAATTTTAAGTGACTCATGCCGGGGCATCCGGCGTATCGTAGTCCAGTGGTTCCATCACAGAAGCTAGCCCTCAACGACAACAAGACCGAAAAGGCGTCGGGCGCGGGGAGACGGATGGCGCGGCCTGTGTTTTACCGGCTTTTTGTCTCTTTGCATAGCAGCGATTGCAGTGCCGGCACGTTTTGTGCCGGGCGCTGCATGTTGCCCGGCGCGCCCAGACAGGAGAACAGGAAGTGGACATGTCCCGCCCCAGTGACAGTGATATCCCGAAGGATATCGACCTCGATGCACAGGAAACCCAGGAGTGGCTGCAGGCGCTGCAGAGCGTGCTGGCCGAAGCCGGCCCGGAACGTGCGCGCTTCCTGCTCTCGCGGCTGTCGGCGGCGGCCCAGCAATGGGGCGTGAACTGGCGCGATGCGCGCAATACGCCCTACGTCAACACCATCCGGCCTGAACAGGAACCGCCTTTTCCCGGCGGTTCCGATGCGCAGGCCATCGAGGAACGCATCGCCAGCATCATGCGCTGGAATGCACTGGCCATGGTGGTGCGCGCCAACCGCGCCTACGGCGAGCTGGGCGGGCACATCGCCAGCTTCGCCTCGGCGGCGGACCTCTTCGAGGTCGGCTTCAATCACTTCTTCCGTGCGCGCGATGCGCAGTTTGCCGGTGACGTCGTCTACTTCCAGCCGCACTCCGCCCCTGGCATCTATGCGCGCGCATTTCTCGAAGGCGCCTTGAGCGAAGAGGACCTGGCCTACTATCGCCGCGAGATCGAAGCCAAGCGCGTGGGGCGGCAGGGTTTGTCGTCCTATCCGCATCCCTGGCTGATGCCGCATTTCTGGCAGTTCCCGACCGGCTCGATGGGCATCGGTCCCATCAATGCCATCTACCAGGCGCGCTTCCTGCGCTACATGGAGCATCGCGGCCTGCTGCAGGATCAAGGGCGCAAGGTGTGGGGCGTGTTTGGCGACGGCGAGATGGATGAGCCCGAATCGCTGGCCGCGCTCTCGCTGGCCTCGCGCGAGAAGCTGGACAACCTGATCTTCGTGGTCAATTGCAACCTGCAGCGGCTCGATGGCCCGGTGCGCGGCAATGGCCACATCGTCGATGAACTGGAGACCCTCTTTGCCGGTGCCGGCTGGAACGTCATCAAACTGCTGTGGGGCTCGGACTGGGATGGCCTGTTCGCGCGCGACAAGGACGGCGAACTGGTCGATGCCTTGAACCGCACGGTGGACGGGCAATTGCAGACCTTTGCCGCCAATGATGGTGCGTTCAATCGCCAGCATTTCTTTGGCCAGACCCCGGGCACGCGTGCCATCGGCGCCACCCTCACCGATGAGGAAATCAATCGCCTGCGCCGTGGCGGCCACGACATGAAGAAGATCTTCTCGGCCTACCAGGCAGCGGCCAGCCATCGCGGCCAGCCCACGGTGATCCTGGCGCAGACCAAGAAGGGGTACGGCATGGGCGCGGCGGGCGAGGGCAAGATGACCACGCACCAGCAGAAGAAGCTCGATGAGGAAAGCCTGCTGCAATTCCGTGACCGATTCAAGCTGCCGCTGAGCGATGAGCAATGCCGTGAGCTGGCTTTCTACAAGCCGGCTGATGACAGTCCGGAGATGAAGCACCTGCATGCACGCCGTGCCGCACTGGGCGGCTACCTGCCGCGCCGCCATGCGGGTGAGGCGCGCCGCACCGTGCCATCGCTGGAGGCACACAGCAAGTTCGCGCTGCAAGCCGATGGCAAGGAAATGTCTTCCACCATGGCGCTGGTGCGCCAGCTCGGCAACCTGCTCAAGGACAAGGACTTCGGCCAGTATGTGGTGCCCATCGTGGCCGATGAGGCGCGCACCTTCGGCATGGCCAACCTGTTCCGCCAGGTCGGCATCTATTCCTCGCAGGGTCAGCTGTATGAGCCTGAGGATATCGGTTCCATCCTCTACTATCGCGAGGCCAAGGATGGCCAGATCCTGGAGGAGGGCATCACCGAGGCAGGGGCGATTTCCTCGTGGACTGCAGCGGCCACCGCCTACTCGGTGCATGGCACGCCGATGCTGCCGTTCTACATCTACTATTCGATGTTCGGTTTCCAGCGCATCGGCGACCTGATCTGGGCGGCGGCGGACCAGCGTGCGCGCGGCTTCCTGATCGGTGCCACCTCGGGCCGCACGACCTTGGGTGGCGAGGGGCTGCAGCACCAGGACGGCAACAGCTTGGTGACGGCCGCATCGATTCCCAATTGCGTGTCGTATGACCCGGCTTATGCCTATGAGCTGGCGGTGATCCTGGATGAGGGCATGCGCCGCATGATGGAGCGCGGCGATGACGTCTTCTACTACATCACCGTCACCAATGAGAACGAGGCCCAGCCCAGCCTGCCGGACGGGGTGCAGGACGGCATCCTGCGCGGCATGTACTGCCTGGGCCGCAAGCCTGGGGCGCAAGTACGGCTGCTGGGTTCCGGCCCCATCCTCAAGGAAGCCGTGGCGGCGGCGGCGCTGCTGCAACAGCACTGGCAGGTCGAGGCCGAGGTATGGAGCGTGACCAGCTATACCGAACTGGCGCGTGATGGGGTGGCGGCACAGCGCGCACAGCGTTTGTCGGGCAGCGATGGCCAGCCTTACGTGACAGCGCAATTGCGGGATAGCGCGGCACCGGTGATCGCCGTGAGCGATTACATCCGCACCTTGCCCGAGAGCATTCGCGCCTTCGTGCCCGCTCCGTATGTGACCCTGGGCACGGACGGTTTTGGCCGCAGTGATACGCGGGTGAATTTGCGGGACTTCTTCGAGATCGATGCGCGCTGGATTGCCTATACGGCCTTGTGTGAAGTATGGGTCGATGAACGTGCGCGGCTTGAAGAAGCAGCGCGTACATTGGGTATCGATACGAACAAGCCCTTGTCGTCCTCGGTATGAAGTGGAGCGATAGATGAACGGTGGCCAGCCGGATTGAAAATCTCTCATCTGGCCCGCCGCCGTGTTTGCTATAGTGAAACCGCCCGTGCATCACGGGCGGTTTTTTTATGGCCCCGTGATGCGCATCGTCCATGACCTACAGTGAGTGAGGAGTACACAAGATGGCTGCACCCAAACGTATCGCGCTGGTGACCGGCGCAGGCTCCGGCATCGGCCGGCAGATCACGCTCGCGCTGCTGCGCGAAGGCTATGGCGTGGCCCTGGCCGGACGCCGCCAGGATGCGCTGGAAGAGACCGTCAAGCTGGCCGGCGAGCACGGCGCCAACGCGCTGGTGGTGGCGGCCGACGTGACCGATCCGGCCTCGGTGAAGCAGCTCTTCGCCAAGACCCGCGAGCGTTTCGGACGCCTGGACATGCTCTTCAACAATGCCGGCATCTTTGCGCCGCCGGTGTCGCTGGAAGAACTGAGCGTGGAGCAGTGGAAGGCGGCGGTGGACATCAACCTGACCGGTGTTTTCCTCTGTACCCAGGAAGCCTTCCGCATCATGAAGGACCAGTCGCCGCGGGGCGGGCGCATCATCAACAATGGTTCGATCTCGGCGCATGCGCCGCGTCCGTTCTCGGCCTCCTATACCGCCACCAAGCACGCCATCACGGGACTGACCAAGGCCACCTCGCTCGATGGCCGCGCCTATGACATCGCCTGCGGTCAGATCGACATCGGCAATGCCTCCACCGACATGACCACGCTGATGAAGAAGGGCACGCTGCAGGCCGATGGGTCGACCAAGGTCGAACCGACCATGGATGCGGAGCACGTGGCCCGTGCCATCCTCTACATGGACAGCCTGCCGCTGGAGGCCAATGTGCAGTTCATGACGGTGATGGCGACCAAGATGCCGTATATCGGGCGGGGTTGAGCGGGCTTATATCCGCCAGATGAAGAAATGGCCGCAGTGATGAACTGCGGCCATTTTTTTGAAGCGGTGAAAAGCGCGATGCGCTAGCCGATGAACACGGCAGGACCGACGCCGAAGCGCTCGGCCAGTGCCTTGACCTGGCGCAGGTTCAAATCGCGCTTGCCGCGCAGGATCTCGGAGACCACGCCTTGTGAGCCGATCTCGGGGAGGTCGGATTGCGTCAGTTGATGCTGCTCCATCAGGAATTGCAGGACTTCAACCGGAGAAACCTGCTGCAGCGGGAAGTGCTTGTCATCGTATTCGGCAATGAGGCTGCCGAGCGTGTCGACCAGGTCGGCCAGCGGATGCCGTTCATCGCTGGCACCGGCATCGAGCAATTGATTCAGCGTGGCGACTGCGCGGTCATAGTCGTCGTCGGAACGAATCGGCCGCAGCGGGATGAGGGACGACAAGGCCGCAAAGTGCGAGGTGATGTCGTCCATCGTCCTCTCGTCCATCACTCAGTCCCGCCCTTCATGCCCTTCCACTCCGGCGTCAACTGCATGGAAATCCCGAACATGTCCAGCACGCGTCCGAGCGTGTGATCCACCATTTCTTCCATGGAAGCAGGGCGCTGGTAGAAGCCGGGCAGGGGCGGGAAGATTACGCCGCCCATTTCCGTGACGGACGTCATGTTGCGCAGATGGGCCAGGTTGAAGGGGGTCTCGCGCACCATCAGCACCAGCCGCCGGCGTTCCTTGAGTACCACATCCGCTGCGCGGGTGATGAGGTTGTCGGACAGGCCATGCGCCACGGCGGCCAGCGTCTTCATCGAACAGGGCGCCACCACCATGCCGGTGGAGGCGAAGGAACCGCTGGCGATGCATGCGCCGACATCGCGCACGTTGTGCACCACATCGGCCAGCGCTTCCACATCCTTGCGCCGCATGTCCAGTTCCTGGTGCAGGTTGAGCACGCCGGCTTCGGACACCATCAGGTGCGTTTCCACCTGGCCGTGCTTGCGCAGATGCTCCAGCAGCCGCACGCCATAGATGGCCCCGGTGGCGCCGGTGATGGCCACGATCAGGCGCTGGCGTGGCTGGTTGGGAGAACTGGTCATGCGTCAGCGAGGCAAGTAAAACTCAGCCCTTGATCAGGGTCTGCAGTTCGCCCGACTCGAACATCTCGGTCATGATGTCGGAGCCGCCGACGAATTCACCCTTCACGTACAGCTGGGGAATGGTCGGCCAGTTCGAGTATTCCTTGATGCCCTGGCGCACGTCCGGGCTTTCCAGCACGTTGACGGTGACGATGTTCTCGGCGCCGCTGGCCTTGAGCAACTGGATGGCCTTGCCGGAAAAGCCGCATTGCGGGAACTGTGCAGTGCCCTTCATGAACAGCACCACGGGGTTTTGGGTCACGGTTTCTTTGATCCAGGATTGGACGTCGCTCATGGCTATGCCTTTAAAAATGGGATTGCCGACATTATAGGGAAAAGCCGGCCGGCGCGTTGAAAACGGGTAAGGTCCGCCCGGCCGTCTGACCGGGCAGGAAATTGCATCACGGAAATGATTTATATCGTATGCAAGTTCTCGTATCGAAGATGAGGGTGACGTGAACACATTCAAGCAGCAGGCTCCTGCATCATGTTCAGCGACGGCTGTGGAAAAGTTGCCTTGCGCAATGATTTATATTTTTTCCACAGGCTTGCGCCAGTTCGGCGGCCATCAATGAAAAAGGGCGCTTGCGCGCCCCTTCCTCATGAAATTCGGCTGGCTTTCTCAGCAGCGTTGCGGCTGCGAGGCGGCTTGCCGAGGGTGTCCTGGCTTATGCCGCTCCGGCCACCGCATCCTCCGGCGTTTCGTCCGGCAGGCGCTTGGCCATGGAGTGATGTTCCTGCAACTTGTCCTTGTGCTTGATGACCTGGCGATCGAGCTTGTCGATCAGCGTGTCAATGGCAGCGTAGAGGTCGTGTGCGATGCTTTCCGCATGTAGATCCTTCCCCTTGATGTGGACGTTGATTTCCGCTTTTTGGCGCTTTTCCTTTTCTGTGAGTTTATCTACGCTCAGGATCACGCTGACGTCGATCACGTTGTCGAAATGGCGCTTGATACGCGAGAGCTTGCTTTGCACGTATTCCCGGATGGCGGGGGTCAGTTCGAGGTGGTGTCCACTGATGGTCAGATTCATACAAGACTCCTATCGTGAAGTCACTGGAGGTTCGTGCAATCGATCCTGCTGCAGCTGTACCACGGGCACGGTCTTCGTGTCGGATGGCGCGGGCATCAGTCGGATGCTTGCCTGAACACAGCAACGGTACTGCAGAAAAACTGAGGAAAAACTCAGAGGGACTTGCGGAGATTGACCGGCGGAATCTTCAACACTTCGCGGTATTTGGCGACTGTGCGTCGCGCGACCACCATGCCTTGTTCTGCCAGCATATCCGCAATCTTGCTATCGGATAATGGGGTCTGCGGGTTCTCGGCTCCTATCAACTGTTTGATCAGCGCCCGTATCGCGGTGGAGGAAGCTTCGCCTCCGGTTTCAGTCGCGACGTGGCTACCGAAGAAGTATTTCAACTCAAACATTCCATGCGGAGTGAGCATGTATTTCTGAGTCGTCACGCGAGAGATGGTGCTCTCGTGTAGACCCAGTGTATCAGCAATTTCACGCAGCACAAGGGGGCGCATGGCGACTGCCCCATGTGAAAAGAAGTTTCTTTGACGTTCCACAATAGCCTGCGCGACGCGCAAAATTGTATCGAAACGTTGCCGCATGTTCTTGATGAGCCACTTGGCTTCCTGCAACTGCGACGACAGCGAACCTTCGCCCTTGGCTTGCTTCAATGCACTGGCATACATCGCATTGACGCGCAGCTTGGGCATGACCTCATGGTTGAGCATGACCTGCCAGCCGGTCTTTGTCTGCTTGACAATCACATCCGGCACCACATAGTCCGAGGCATCGCGCGCGAATTCGGCACCCGGGTGCGGACGGCATTGGCGGATCACGGCCTGGGCTTCACGCAGGTCTTCGTCATCGCAATCCAGGGCCTTCTTGATCTTGTTGAAATCGCGCTGGGCAAACAGCGGCAGGTAATCCTCAACGATCCTCAGCGCCAGCTTGCGGGTGACAAAGGGGATCTTGGGCAGGCGGCGGATTTGCAGCGCCAGGCATTCACCGGCACTGCGTGCACCCACCCCCGCGGGATCCAGGCTCTGCAGGAGCTTGAGCGAAATGGACAGCTCTTCCATGTCGATGCCCAACTCTTCAGGCAGGCGCGCGTGGATGTCTTCCAGCGGTTCTTCGAGATAGCCGCTTTCGTCGAGCGCATCGGTGAGCAGCTCCAGCAGCGCCCGATCGCGCAGGGTGCGCGCGGTCACGCGGATCTGTTCCAGCAGGTGTTCGCGCAGGGTCAGTTCGTGGGCTTCGAGTTGCGGACGGGCATCGTCGTCGTCCGGCGACTTGCCGCTGCGTGCGACATCGTCAAAGCTCCAGTCAGCATCGCCGGTGACACCGTTGTCGGGATTGTTGTCCTGGTACTCGAAACTGGAATCGCCATCTGCCGCCGCCGGTGCGGCCTCGCCGCTGCCTTCCCCGGGCGCCTCGGCCACACCGCTGGAGGGCGAACTGGAGACGGCGCCATCGGCCAGCAGGCGCACCGAATTGTCGAGCGCATCGTCCAGGCGTTCCAGCAGGGGATTGTCGGAGAGGATCTGTTCCAGTTCCTGGTGCAGTTCCAGCGTCGACAGTTGCAGCAGCCTGATCGACTGCTGCAGTTGCGGCGTCAAGGCGAGGTGCTGCGAGGTACGTAACTGGAGCGACTGTTTCATCTGTCTTTCTGGAAGCGGCGTGGCCCGCTGGTTGCACTGCCTGTCGTTGCGTAAAGTAAGTTGCCTGCTTACATGCGGAAGTGTTCGCCCAGGTACACGCGGCGCACCGATTCGTTGGCGATGATCTCTTCCGGATTGCCGCTGGCCAGCACCGTGCCCTGGTTGATGATGTAGGCGCGGTCGCAGATGCCCAGCGTCTCGCGCACATTGTGGTCGGTGATGAGCACGCCGATGCCGCGTTCCTTCAGGAAGCGCACGATGCGCTGGATCTCGATCACGGCAATCGGGTCGATACCGGCAAAGGGTTCATCGAGCAGCACGAAGCGCGGATCGGTGGCCAGTGCGCGGGCGATTTCGACACGGCGACGCTCGCCGCCCGAGAGCGACAGCGCCTGGCTATCGCGCAGCTTTTCGATCTGCAGTTCGTGCAGCAGGTTGTTGAGGCGGCCTTCGATTTCATCGCGCGAGAGCGGCTTGCCGTCTTCCTGGCGCAGCTCGAGCACGGCACGGATATTGTCTTCCACCGTCAGCTTGCGGAACACTGAGGCTTCCTGCGGCAGGTAAGACAAGCCCATGGTGGCGCGCTTGTGGATGGGCATGCGCGAAATGGATGCGCCATCCAGGTCGATCTCGCCGCCATCGGAGGGCACCAGGCCCACGATCATGTAGAACGAGGTGGTCTTGCCGGCACCATTGGGGCCAAGCAGGCCGACCACTTCGCCGCTGCGCACTTCCATCGAGACATCGCGCACCACCTGGCGCGCGCCATAACTTTTCTTCAGGCCGCGAACGACCAGCGAGCTGGCTGCCATCGTCATTGGCCCTTTCCGTTGTCGCGACGCGGGGCAGGCTGCGCGGCGTTGTTCTTGCCGGACGGCTGGGCCGCCGGGGTGGCCGGTGCGGTGCTGCCAGCCGGCGGCGGATTCTTGGGCTGGATCACGGCGGTGATGCGGCCCGCGCCGGGCTTGCTCTCGCCGCTGGCGGTATTGTTCACGGAGTAGAACTCCGCACGGCTGTCGTAGGAGATGAATTCACCGTTGACTTCATCGGTGATGCGATCACCATCCATGCGCTGGATGTGCGCGCGCTGGAACAGTTTGGAGACTTCGGTCTGTTCCGAATATTCGATCCGCTCGGCCTGGCCTTCGATCCACAGGTTGGGACCGCCGTCGCGCTTCTGGCGGAAGTTGGCCAGCGACCCGGGAGCCGCGTACAGCACGGCGTTTTCATAACCGTACTGGTCGGTCGTCAATACCACCCGGCCGGCCTTGATGATGAGCGTACCGCGCGTCATGACCACGTTGCCGGTGAAGGTCTTCACCTGGCGCACATCGTCATACACCATCTGGTCTGCCTCGATGTTGGTGGGCTTGGTGGAGTCCGCCTTCTCGGCGTTGGCCACGCCGCACACGGCAGCCAGCATCAGCATGGGCAGAAAGAGTGAGCGTTTCATTGGTTTCCTGTCTGGTCGGTTCTTGGCGTTCTTGTCCCGGTCGCTACCGGGTTATCGTTTCTTCGGGGTCGGCTCGTAATAGCCGCGTACATTGCCGAACAGCTGCACCACCTGGGTGGCGTTGTTGGCCACCATGCCCACGCCGTTCAGGCGCGTGGTGCCCATGGTCATGGCCACCGGCTTGTCGGTCTTGACGATTTCATCGTCGGGCAACAGCAGCAGGTATTCCGATACCAGGTGCATCTGCTCGCGCCCCTTGTAGGGCGCGCGTATCGCGTTGGCGTTGCCGTACATGTGGATCTGGGTCTGGTCGTCCGTCACGCGTGCGGTATCGGAGTAGAGCTCCATGGGCGCCTGGGCCTGGTCCAGGTTGTGCACGACCGGCTTGGTGATCTCGAAGGAATCATCCGTGGGGAAGTGCACCATCTTCCTGCCCGAGACGTCATAGCGCGGCAGGCCGGTGGGGCCCATCCTCACGTAGCTGAAGTTTTCCAGGTAGTAGTCGGGCTTGCCGCGCGGACGCTGCACCGGCTGCTTGTCGCCCGCTGCGCGCATGGCCTGCATCACCCAGAAACTGCCCAGCGCTGCGCCGATCAGGATCGCCAGGATCACCGCCACGCGGATGCGCTCGGCCTTGCGTGCCCCGCTGTGCCCGCTCATGCCAGGTACGGCGCCAGCGCCGCCTCGTAGTTGCCTTGCGCGGCCAGGACCAGGTCGCAGATTTCTCGCACGGCGCCATTGCCGCCGGTGGCCTGGGTGACGTAGTCGCTGCGCGACTTCACTTCACGATGGCCGTTGGCCACGCAGGCCTTGAAGGCCACGCGGGTCAGGACCGGCAGGTCGATGATGTCATCCCCCAGGTAGCCGCAATCCTGCGGACCCAGCTGCACCTGCTGCAGCAATTGCTCGAAAGCCTGGCGCTTGTCGTGGATGCCCTGGAAGACATGGGCGATGCCCAGGTCGCGCGCCCGGCGCAGTACGAAGGGCGACTGGCGCGCAGTGATGATGGCGGCGGCCGTACCGTACTGCTGCATCATCTTGATGCCGTGGCCATCGAGGGCGTTGAAGCGCTTGAAGGCTTCACCCTCATCACCATAGAACAGGCCGCCATCGGTGAGCACGCCGTCCACATCGAAGATCATCAGGCGCACCTGCGCCGCCTTGGCGAGCGCGGCGGCGGGCAGGGTGCTGGCGAAGGCTGGCGCATTCATCAGATCACCTTGGCACGCGTGAGATCGTGGATGTGCAGCGCGCCCGTGAGCACGCCGGCCGCATCGGTGACCAGCAACTGGTTGATGCGGAATTGTTCCATCAATTGCACCGCATCCACTGCCAGCTGGTCCTGGTTGACGGTCTGCGGATTGGCATGCATCACGTCTGCAATGCAGAACTTGGCGAAGTCCTGGCCACGCTCCAGCAGGCGGCGCAGGTCGCCATCGGTAAAGACGCCGACCGGGCGGAATTGCTCATCCACCACGGCGGTCATGGCCATGCCCTTGCGGGTGATCTCCATGAGCGCGGCCGACAGGGACACATCCGGACGCACGGCAGGAATGGCCTCGCCACTGCGCATGACATCGCGTACGTGGGTCAGCAGGCGGCGGCCCAGGGCGCCCCCGGGATGCGAGCGGGCAAAATCTTCCTCGACGAATCCGCGTGCGTCCAGCAGCGACACCGCCAGCGCATCGCCCATGGCCAGCGCGGCCGTGGTGCTGGCGGTAGGCGCCAGGTTGAGGGTACAGGCTTCCTGGGCCACGCCCACGTTGAGGTGCACGGCCGCAAGCTGCGCCAGGCTGGACTGGTCATTGCCGGTCATGGCAATGATCACTGCGCCCATGCGCTTGATGATGGGGACGATGGCCAGCAGCTCGGCCGTTTCGCCGGAATTGGAAATGGCGATGAAGACATCGCGCGCGGTCACCATGCCCAGGTCGCCATGGGCGGCTTCAGCCGGATGCATGAACAGCGACGGGGTGCCGGTAGAGGCCAGGGTTGCAGCCATCTTGCGGCCGATGTGGCCGGATTTGCCGATCCCGGAAACCACCGCTCGCCCCTCGCACTGCAGCAAGACCTCTACGGCCTGGGCCAGGGGTTCGGCGCTGTCGTCGCGCAGGCGGTTTTTCAGGGCCAGGATGGCATCAGCTTCGATCTGCAGGGTCTGGCGTGCCAGTTCGATGGCACGGCGGGCAGCCCCGGCCGAAAAAGATGCAGGCGTGGTTTTGTCATCGGTTACACTCATAACCGAAGTATAAACGAATTAGCAAAGCAAAAAACTTGCCAGATGTAAGGGAATGCTGCCGGATTTGATGTGAAGTGCAGCTTTGCGTCGCGCCGCAGCGCCGCAGCCACGGGGGATTCCGGCCTGCACCAAGGTCGGGCGCGGCATCGCAACAGACGGGGAAAGCCCACGATCGTAGTGAATAACTCTGCTGTTGTTGCGCCACAGGTATGAATTCTACGGCGATCAAGCCCGCCGCTGCCCGAGGTTTTCCTTCACGTTCAATGCTGGCTGCATGAACTGCCTCTTGCTGGTGCGTTGCCAATTCATTCACATCGAACCCCGCCGAGCCCGGCGGCTTTTGACAAGAAACTCGACAGCAATGTTTTCCGGACTGGAACTGACCCTTTTCCTTCTGGCCGCCGCAGTGCTCGGCGTGGTCGCCTTCCGCATGATGCAGTTGCCGCCCATGCTGGGCTACCTGGTGGTGGGCATCATCATCGGCCCGCACGGCCTGGCCTTCGCCGAAGACAACGAAACCACCCATGCGCTGGCCGAATTCGGCGTGGTCTTCCTGATGTTCTCCATCGGGCTGGAGTTTTCGCTCTCCAAGCTCTCGGCCATGCGCCACATCGTCTTCGGCCTGGGCGTGGCGCAAGTGGCCGCCACCATTGCCACGACCATGGTGGTGGCCTGGGGCGCGGCCATGGTGCTGCCGCAGTTCGTCAACGTGACCTGGCAGGCCGCCTTCGCGCTGGGCGGGGCGCTCACCATGTCGTCCACGGCCATCGTCTCCAAGCTGCTCACCGAACGGCTGGAGCTGGAGACCGAACACGGCCGCCGCATTCTCGGCGTGCTGCTGTTCCAGGATCTGGCGCTGGTGCCGCTGCTGATCGTGGTGCCGGCGCTGGCCAACCCGTCGGGCAACATCATGGTCACGCTGGGCTGGGCGGTGGGCAAGGCGCTGGTGGTGCTGGCCCTGCTGCTGTTCTTTGGCAGCAAGCTCATGCGCGGCTGGTTCCGCATCGTGGTCAAGCGGCGGTCGCAGGAACTGTTCATGCTGAACCTGCTGCTCATCACCCTGGGCGCAGCCTGGATCACCGAGAAGGCCGGGCTGTCGCTGGCCCTGGGCGCCTTCATCGCCGGCATGCTCATTTCCGAGACCGAGTTCAAGCACCAGGTGGAAGAAGACATCAAGTCCTTCCGCGATGTGCTGCTGGGCCTGTTCTTCATCACCATCGGCATGCTGCTCAATGTGCGCACGCTGGTGGATCACTGGTTCCTGGTACTGCTCCTGCTGACCGGGCCGGTATTGCTCAAGTTTGCCCTCATCGCCGGACTGGCGCGCCTGTTCGGCTCCACCACCGGTGTGGCGCTGCGCGTGGGCCTGGGCCTGGCGCAGGCCGGGGAATTCGGCTTCGTGCTGCTGAGCCAGGCCGGTGGCCTCAAACTGGTCGATCCCATGCTGATCCAGGTGATCCTGGCCGCGATGGTGCTGTCGATGCTGGCCACGCCCTTCATCCTGGCCAAGTCCGATGCCATCGTCATGAAGCTTTCTGCCAATGAGTGGATGCTGCAGTCGCTGGCCCTGACGCAGCTGGCCACGCGCACCATGGGTGTGCAGAAGCATGTGATCATCGCCGGCTTCGGCCGCAGCGGCCAGAGCCTGGCGCGCCTGCTGGAAGAGGAGGGCATCGCCTATCACGCCCTGGAGATGGATCCGGAGCTGGTGCAGGACGCCCGCAACGGTGGCGCCAGCGTGTCCTACGGCGATGCGGCGCGGCGCGAGAGCCTGGTGGCCGCCGGTATCCATCGCGCGGCGGCGCTGGTGGTGACCTATGCCAGTACGCCTTCGGCCCTGAAGGTCCTGCATCACGCCCACGAACTGGAACCCGAGCTGCCCGTCATCGTGCGCAGCCACGATGATGCCGACCTGGAAAAACTGCTGGCCGCCGGCGCTACCGAGGTCGTGCCGGAAGCCCTGGAAGGCAGCCTCATGCTGGCTTCGCACGCACTGGTGATGTTGGGTGTACCGCTGCGGCGGGTGGTGCACCGCGTGCAGGACGCTCGCGACGAACGCTATGCTTCGCTGCGCGGTTATTTCCACGGCATGTCGGACGCCGAGGCCGATGGCGTGGGCATGAACGTGCGCCTGCAATCGGTGACCCTCATCGGCGGCGCCAGTGCGGTTGGCCACACCCTGGCAGAAATCGACCTGCCGACGCAGTGTGGCGCTGAAGTCACCATGTTGCGACGCGGCAAGCAACGCCTGGAATCGGCCCAAGATACGGTGCTGATGACGGGCGACATCGTGGTGCTGCGCGGAAGTTCAGAGAGCATCCTGCGCGCCGAAAAGCGCTTGCTCAGCAAGTAGACGGAGCGTGCCGCTGGCAGCCGATGCGCAGCGGCTCGTGAAGCAAACTTCAGCACGTCTGCTCATCATCCCAGGCCTCCAAAAATAAATCTTCACTTGGCGCATCCCGCACCTGTTCCCCTGGTACGAGAAATGCTAGTGTTTCCGGGCGGCAGCGGCGTGGCCTCATCGGCGCGCCGGACGCATCAGGACTACGGGTCCACACAATGGATCCGTTGTAGAGAAAACAAAAGTGAAGTCCGGGAGGAACATGTTCAGCAAATTAACCATCAGGGCTCGCCTGATTTTCGTCATCGGCTTTTTGGCGTTGCTGCTGGTCGCCTCAGGTGTCTTGGGACTGGTGGGCCTGCGTTCGACCAATGCGCAGATGCGCTCGCTCTATGAAGATCGCCTGGTGGCCTTCTCCCAGCTCGAACGCATGTCGGCGGCGCTCGATGCCGCGCGCAATGGCATCTCCACGTCCATCGTGGGAGACTCCGGCGACATCGACGCCAACATGGACCGCATCGAAAAAGCCATCAAGGCCAACGATGCCGTCCTCAAGCAATACCAGGAGACCCAGCTCACCAGCGAGGAGCGAGCGCTGCTGGACAAGCTCGTGCCGCAGCGCCAGAAGTTTGTCGCCGAGGGCATCAAGCCTGCGGCCGAAGCCCTGCGTAATCGTGACTTCCAGGGCGCCATCGAGCTGTATGGCGGCGTCATGCTCAAGCTCTATGCGGATGCCCATGCCACGCTGGCCCAGCTGATGGACTTGCAGCGCAATGTCGGCCGTGAGCTGCATGAGCAGGCGCAGCAGCGTTACCAGACCTTGCTGGTAGTGATGGGCGTGGCCATGGCGGCGGGCCTGTTCGTGGCATTGTTGATGGGTGTGCTGCTGGTGCGGGCGATCTCGCGTCCCTTGCAGCGAGCCGTGACGGTGGCGCAAGCGGTGGCCGCCGGCGATCTCACCCAGCAGATCGACGTGCACAGCCAGGATGAAACCGGCCAGCTGATGCAGGCGCTGCGGCAGATGAATGAAAACCTGCAGGGCATCGTCGGCCAGGTGCGCCTGAGCACGGACACCATTGCCACGGCCTCCAGCGAGATCGCGCATGGCAACCTCGATCTCTCCTCGCGTACTGAACAGCAGGCCGGCGCACTCGAAGAAACCGCCTCCGCCATGGAACAGCTGACCTCCACCGTGCGCCACAACGCCGACAGCGCGCAGCAAGCCAAGGAGCTGGCGCATTCCGCTTCCGAAGTGGCGGTGCGTGGAGGCGATGTGGTGCGCCAGGTGGTCGACACCATGAGTTCCATCAACCAGTCCTCCAGCAAGATCGTCGACATCATCAGCGTCATCGATGGCATCGCCTTCCAGACCAACATCCTGGCCCTGAATGCCGCCGTGGAAGCGGCGCGCGCCGGGGAGCAGGGGCGCGGGTTTGCGGTGGTGGCCTCCGAGGTGCGTTCGCTGGCCCAGCGTTCGGCGGCAGCGGCCAAGGAGATCAAGGTCCTGATCGATGACTCGGTCGCCCGCGTGGGGACCGGCAGCGCCCTGGTGGCACAGGCCGGACAAACCATCGATGAAGTGGTCAGGAGCGTGCAGCGCGTAAGCGAAGTGGTCACCGACATCAGCGCGGCCGGGCAGGAGCAGAGCCAGGGCATCGAGGAAGTCAACAACGCCATCACGCAGATGGATGAAACCACGCAGCAGAACGCCGCGTTGGTGGAGCAGGCCGCTGCCGCTGCGCAATCCATGCAGGAACAGGCGGCGCGCCTGTCGGAGGCGGTCAGTGTCTTCCGACTCGGTGGTGGCAGCGTGGCCGGGATACCGGTCGCTCAGAGCATGGCCGCTCCTGCCACTCCTTCCTTGCCGGCCAAGGGCAGCCTGCTGCTGCGCTGATCCGGCCCGGCCTGTCCGCTACGGCTTTGCTGCAGCGGACAGTTCACCGGAACAGTCGCCCGACTGTTCCGGCCCAGTGCCCTGAACCTTACCGGTGCACCGCTAGTTGATCGACCAGTACGGTCGGCTCAACTGTCCAGGGCCACATCCTCCGACGCCGCCGACCGCGTGCCCGGCAAGGGCGGGTTGCTTTTGCCGTGATAGGCGAACACTGCCGAACACTTCACCTGGTCACTATCGTTACGGCCAGCGGCATGGAACAGGCCGCTATGGAACAGCACCACATCGCCCGGCGCCAGCGACAGCGCAATGCCCTGCTCGAACAGGGCCTGGTTGGCGGGCACGTCCGGACGCAGGAAATCGAGTTCGTCCATCTGTTGCGGCTGCAGCTTGAGCTTGTGCGAACCGGGGATGAACTTGAGTGCGCCGTTTTCCGGCGTTTCCGCGCCCAGCGCCAGCCACACCGAAATCAGCTCATTGCGCGGGAAGGACCAGTAGCGGATGTCGCGGTGCCAGCCGGTGGCCGTGCCGAAGGCCGGGTGTTTGGTCATGATGCAGTTGTGATGGGCCAGCGTGAGGCACACCGGTTCTTCGAACAGCTGGTGCAGCATGGCCACCAGTTGCGCATCGGCGGCCCATTCGCGATACACCGGATCGCGCTGCCAGGCTGCACGCAGGCGCCGCGCCGTGCGGCCTCCTTCGGCTTCCAGCGAAGCGGGGGCGCCTTCATAGCCGACCTCGGCTTCGTATTCCAGGGGCGCGACCGCGCGTTGCAGGTGATCTTGGGTAACGGCGAGCAGGCGTTCGCGCAGGGCGTCAGGGACCATGCCCGGGAGCAGGAGATAGCCCTGTTCGCGGAAGAAAGCGACCTGGGCGGGTGACAGCGGGTTCGACATGATGGACTTTCGGGGTTGCACGGCAGCGCGTCCATGGCGGACGGGCGAGCCTTCATTGTGCGCCGGATGGCGGCCAGGTGCATGACTGTATGCCATGGCCGGCGCAGCGCAAGATACAGATGGGCAGCAATTCTGTATCGTTTGCGCGTGCGCAAGTCCGGACTTATTTTTCTTGCTTCGACTTCTTCTTCAGCAGCGGACCCAGGTACTTGCCGGTGACGCTGGCCGGATTCTTGGCCACGTCCTCAGGCGTGCCCGCGGCGACGATGCGGCCACCGCCGGCACCGCCTTCGGGACCGAGGTCGATGATCCAGTCGGCGGTCTTGATGACGTCCAGGTTGTGCTCGATGATGGTCACCGTATTGCCCTGGTCGCGCAGGCGATGGATCACCTTGAGCAGCAGGTCGATATCGTGGAAGTGCAGGCCGGTGGTCGGCTCATCGAGGATGTAGAGCGTGCGGCCGGTATCGCGCTTGGACAATTCCAGCGACAGCTTCACGCGCTGCGCTTCGCCGCCCGAGAGGGTGGTGGCGCTCTGGCCCAGCTTGATGTAGCCCAGGCCTACATCGAGCAGGGTCTGCAGCTTGCGCGCGATCAGCGGCACGGGTTTGAAGAACTCGTGCGCGTCTTCCACCGTCATGTCCAGGATCTCGGTGATGTTCTTGCCCTTGTACTGCACTTCCAGCGTTTCGCGGTTGTAGCGCTTGCCGTGGCAGACATCGCAAGGCACATACACGTCCGGCAGGAAGTGCATTTCCACCTTGATGACGCCATCGCCCTGGCAGGCCTCGCAGCGGCCGCCCTTGACGTTGAAGGAGAAGCGCCCGGCGCTGTAGCCTCGTTCCTTGGCCATGGGCACGGTGGCGAACAGGTCACGGATCGGCGTGAACAGGCCCGTGTAGGTGGCCGGGTTGGAGCGCGGCGTGCGGCCGATCGGAGCCTGGTCCACGGCGATCACCTTGTCGAAGTGTTCCAGTCCGCCGATGGCTTCGTGCTCGGCCGGTTCGGTTTGCGAACCGTACAGGTGGCGTGCCGCCGACAGGTACAGCGTGTCGTTGACCAGGGTCGACTTGCCCGAACCGGAGACGCCGGTCACGCAGGTCAGCAGGCCCACCGGCAGTTCCAGGTCCACATTCTTGAGGTTGTTGCCGGTGGCGCCGGTGATGGTCAGCATGCGCGATTCATCGCAGGGCGTGCGCTTCTTGGGCACGGCGATTTCCAGCGAGCCGTTCAAGTACTTGGCGGTCAGCGACTTCTTGTTCTTGAGGATGTCCGGCAACGAACCATGGGCGATCACGTCGCCGCCATGCACGCCCGCGCCAATGCCCATGTCGACCACGTAGTCGGCGGTGCGGATGGCGTCTTCATCGTGTTCCACCACCAGCACGGTGTTGCCGATGTCGCGCAGGTGCTTCAGGGTATCGATCAGGCGGTCGTTGTCGCGCTGGTGCAGGCCGATGGAGGGTTCGTCCAGCACATACATCACGCCGGTCAGGCCCGAGCCGATCTGCGAAGCCAGGCGGATGCGCTGGGCTTCGCCGCCCGAGAGCGTATCGGCGCTGCGTTCCAGCGAGAGATAGTCCAGGCCGACGTTGTTGAGGAAGGTCAGGCGCGAGACGATTTCCTTGATGATGCGGTCAGCGATTTCCTTCTTGGCGCCGGTCAGCTTCAAGGTCTCGAAAAAGGACAGGGTCTCGCGCAGCGGCGTGGCAGCGACTTCGTAGATGGCACGCTGCTGCTTGCCGCTGCCGACCTTCACATAGCGCGCTTCCACCCGCAGGCGGGCGCCGTGGCAGGACGGACACTGCTTTTCGTTGATGAACTTGGCCAGCTCTTCCTTGACCGCCATCGAATCGGTTTCGCGATAGCGGCGCTGCAGGTTGTTGACCACGCCTTCGAAGGTGTGCTCCTTGACCACCGTGCGGCCACGCTCGTTGACATAGGCAAACGGAATGGTCTGGCGGCCGGAGCCGTAGAGCACCGCTTGCTGGGCCTTGTCGTCGAGCTGCTCGAAAGGCACATCGAGGTCGAAGCCGTAGTAGGCGGCGATGCTGGTCAACATCTGGAAGTAGAACTGGTTGCGGCGATCCCAGCCCTTGATCGCGCCCGAGGCCAGCGACAGGTTGGGGAAGGCTACGATGCGCTTGGGGTCGAAGAATTCGATGTGGCCCAGGCCATCGCATTCCGGGCAGGCGCCCATCGGGTTGTTGAAGGAGAACAGGCGCGGCTCCAGTTCCTGCAGCGAATAGCCGCAGATGGGGCAGGCGAACTTGTTGGAATACAGGTGTTCCTTGCCGCTGTCCATTTCCAGCGCAATGGCGCGGCCATCGGCCAGGCGCAGCGCGGTCTCGAAGCTCTCGGCCAGACGCTGCTTGATCTCGGCCTTGACCTTCACGCGGTCGATGACGACGTCGATGGTGTGCTTCTCGGTCTTCTTCAGCTTGGGCAGGTCATCGACTTCATACACCTTGGCCGTCCCGGTGCCGCTCTGGATGCGGAAGCGCACGAAGCCCTGGGCCTGCATCTCCTCGAACAGGTCGGCATGTTCGCCCTTGCGGTTGGCTACCACGGGCGCCATGATCATCAGCTTGGTGTCTTCCGGCAGCGCCAGCACGGCATCGACCATCTGCGAGACCGATTGCGCCTCCAGGGGATGCTCGGGGTGGTCCGGGCAATAAGGCGTACCGACGCGGGCGTACAGCAGGCGCAGGTAGTCGTGGATCTCGGTGACGGTACCGACGGTGGAGCGCGGGTTGTGCGACGTCGCCTTCTGCTCGATCGAGATGGCCGGGGACAGGCCCTCGATCATGTCGACATCGGGCTTTTCCATCAGCTGCAGGAACTGGCGTGCGTAGGCCGACAGCGACTCCACATAGCGGCGCTGGCCTTCGGCATACAAGGTATCGAAGGCCAGCGACGACTTGCCCGAACCGGACAGGCCAGTGATGACGATGAGCTTGTTGCGGGGGAGGTCTAGGTTGATATTCTTGAGATTGTGCGTGCGTGCGCCGCGAATGCGAATTTCTTCCATGGATGCCTTCAGCTAGGGGTTGCCTGCCCCCGCGTGCGATCAGCCGATAAGCGATAGCGCGTTGTGCGGAGCAGCGATGGGGACAACATGTAACTATAACAGGACTGCGAATGGCCGGCAGGCGGGGCTGCAGCGGCAGATCACCCATGTGGGCATGCCTGCGCGAATTGAAAGCGCGACAGTGGAAAAAGGCTTGCCGGTGCAGCGCAAATGCCGCAGGAAATCGACGCTACAGGCATCCTGAAGTGAAGTTTCCGGCGCGAACGGGCAAGAAAAAGCCGGCCCGGGGCCGGCATGGATGTTCTTGATGGATTGGCAATGCGTCTTCAGGGGGCGCGCTGGTAGACCTTGAACAACTGCCCCTGGTCGCCATCGCGGCGGCCCTCCCAGAACAGGACCCAGTGGCCGTGCGGACGCCTGGTGGCTTCGGGCATCTCCTGGATCAGCCAGCGGCAGCGGGTGCGGGCGTGTCCCACCACGGGCTGGTGCAGGATCCCGGTGTAGTAGAACAGCATCGGCGCCTCAGACTCGCCCAGCGCCTGGCTGGCCATGCAGTCGCCCTCCTGCCAGAGCGGCGCTATCCTGGCGTTGAGGTCGGTGTAGACATATTCATAGCTCTTGCCGTAGTCGGCCCAGGGCATCAGCAAGGTGAAGGCCAGGCCCCACATCAGGGTCATGCCGCCGAACCAGGAAAAGACGCCGCGCCACTGGCCCGCGCGACTGAGCAGGCCCAGCGAGACGATCCACAGCGCGCTCATGGCGCCGGCCGCCAGCAAGGCCAAGGGGTAGACGGGGGTGACGAAGTCCAGCGGCAGCCATTTGCCCATGAAGCTGATGGCCTGGTGCTGGTCGGCCGGGCTGGTGGAAACGAGGTAGATGGCCCAGATCCCCACGGCCAGGGTGCCGAAGAGCAGGCGCGACAACCAGTCCCATACCAGGTGGAGCCGCTGCGGCAGGCGGGGCAGGGCGCGCGCCCCCAGCATGGCCAGCGGCAGCAGGACCGGCAGCAGGTAGAGCTGGCGCGCGGTGGCCGAGCTTTGCAGCACCGCCAGGCTGATGGCGCCGAAGGCCAGCGGCACGGCCACGCGCGAGGTACCGGCCTGGCGCCAGTCGCCGGAGCTCAGTGCCAGCAGCGCCAGGAGGGAAACGGGCAGGGCGAAACCGGCCAGTGCCCGCAGGATCACGGTATGGTCGTTGTCCGACCCCAGTTTCTGGACGGAGAAGCCGAAGAAGCGGCCGACGTTGTTATCCCAGAACCACTCCATGAACAGCGGCATCGAATGCTGGGCCAGCAGCGCTGGCCAGATCACGAAAAAGGGCAGCGAAACCAGCACGGCTGCGCCGACCATCTTCCAATAGGAGCGCCGCCGGCAGGCCGGGACCAGGATGCCGACGGCCAGGGCGGTGGCGGCGAAGGTCAGCGGTACGAAAAGTCCCTTGCTCATGAGCGTGATGCCGACCCCCAGCCCGAACCAGAAGGCGGCCTTCCAGGAGGGCGTATTGCGTTCCTCATTCAAGGCGATGAGCAGCAGGCCGTAGGTCGCCATGGCGCCGCCGGCCACCAGGGCCACGTCGGTGAACATGTCGTGGGCGTGCTTGACCATGCCCGGCGATCCGGCAAACAGCGCCAGGGTAGCCAGTACCGGCAGGCTCATGAGGCTGTGCTGCTGCCACATGATCTTGGCGATGCGGGCTACGAAGACCGGCGTCACCAGGTTGTAGAACACGGAGGCCAGGCGCGCCCCGTCGTGATAGGGCAAGAGCGGGTGCAACAGCTTGGCCGTGATCACCGCCGTCCAGTAGTACAGCGGCGGCTTTTCCATGAAGGGTTGGCCGGCATTGGTTGGCACCAGGTAGTGGCCCGACACCAGCATGTGATGGATCATGCCGAAGGAATACGTTTCGTCCTGCTTCCACGGGCCGTGGCCGAAGATGCCGGGCAGCAGCCATGCCGCCCCCACCAGGACCAGCAACAGCCAGGCCAGGCGCGGCGAGAGCGCGCGCTTGCCCGGGGTCGCTGGCGAGTGCGCAGGAATGAGGGTGCTCGTCTTGCCTTCAGAGAGCGAATCGAATAAGTACATGGTGAATAACCGGATGCGAGCAATCCATGCTGCTCGCGCAACAAACAAAAAACTGAAAACCGGGAAGACAGGGAATGCACGTGCGTCAACGGCTGGCACCGTGATCAGTGCTGGCCGGCTTCTTCGCCATCCTCTGCGTCCTGGTCTTCTCCCCCCTGACGCGTGATTGCCTTCTTTTTCTTGGCGAAATTATTGCCTCACGGAATTCTTCCTTGGACGGAAGCTGGGCGGCTGTTATGAGCACTGCAGAAAAAATGAGCAATGCAATATTTTGGCACAATGTGTGTGCAAAATGACAGGTTTGTCAGGAATGTTGTAAAGAATCGCGTCATTCTCGCTACGCCGGCGGCGGGCCAGCAGCGCAAGGAAGTTGACGCAGGACAGGGAAGTGCGTCAATCCCGCAGGATGGGACCGTGCGGGGTGGACCGGCGCTGCCGGTCGGCCGGACTATCCTGTTACCATACGTCTTTTGCCCCGGCCGGGTTTCCCGCGAGGCCGGGCAGCCGCCAACGCCAGCCACGAACCGTATGTCCCACAACACCCGTTCCACCGCACAGCCTGAAAAATCCGGCATGTCGCGCGCCGAGGTGCGCGCCAGCGTTTCCCTTGCCTCCATTTTTTCCCTGCGCATGCTGGGCCTGTTCCTGGTCTTGCCGGTGTTCGCAGTCCATGCGCACAGCCTGCCCGGCGGCGACAGCGACACCCTGGTCGGCATCGCCCTGGGCATCTACGGCCTGGCGCAGGCCTGCGGCCAGATTCCCTACGGCATCGCTTCCGACCGCTACGGACGCAAGCGCATCATCGTCATCGGGCTGCTGCTGTTTGCGCTGGGTTCCTTCGTGGCAGCCGGCGCCCAGAGCGTGCTGTGGCTGCTGATCGGACGCGCACTGCAGGGCTCGGGTGCGATTTCGGCGGCCATCACGGCCTTCATCGCCGATTCCACCCGGGAGGAACACCGCACCAAGGCCATGGCCATGGTCGGTGCCTCCATCGGGGTGACCTTTGCGGTCTCGATGGTGGCTTCGCCGCTGCTCTACAAGTCCATCGGCATGGGCGGCATCTTCGGCCTGACGGGCATCCTGTCGCTGATCGCCATCGCGGTGGTGGTGTGGGTGGTTCCGGCCGCACCGATGGTGCAGGCGCGCCGGGTGTCGCTCTCCGAGGTGTTGCGCCATGCTGAATTGCTGCGGCTCAATTTTGGCGTGTTCACGCTGCACCTGACCCAGGTCGCCATGTTCATGGTGGTGCCGGCGGCCCTGGTGCAACTGGCCGGCATCCCGCTGGGGGAGCACTGGAAGATCTACCTGCCGGTGGTTCTGGCGTCCTTCGTGCTGATGCTGCCGCCGATCTTCGTGGCAGAGAAATATGGCCGCATGAAACCGGTCTTCCTCGGGGCCATCGGGCTCATGCTGCTGGTGCAACTGGGCTTCTGGGCGGTGCTCTCGCATCCGCTGGCGCAGGTGTGGATGCTGGTGGCGCTGCTGTTCCTGTTCTTCGTCGCCTTCAACATCCTGGAGGCGGCCCAGCCTTCGCTGGTGTCGCGCATTGCGCCGCCGGCTGCCAAGGGCGCGGCGCTGGGTGTCTACAACACCTTGCAGGCGCTGGGATTGTCCTGTGGCGGCGCCTTCGGGGGCTGGCTCAAACAAAATGTGGGGAATTCCGCTGTGTTTCTCTTGTCAGCCGTCCTCACGCTGACCTGGCTTATAATCGCGGCTAACATGAAAAACCTGCCGCGCCGCGCTGCGCAGGCGGCGGGTGCAACAGCCTAAACGTATTCAGGAGAAACAATGGCATCGGTCAACAAAGTCATCATCGTCGGCAATCTCGGGCGCGATCCGGAAACCCGCTACATGCCCAACGGCGAAGCCGTCACCAACATCGCCGTCGCCACGACCGAAAGCTGGAAGGACAAGAACACCGGCGAAAAGAAGGAGCTCACCGAATGGCACCGCATCACCTTCTACCGCAAGCTCGCTGAAATCGCCGGCCAGTACCTGAAGAAAGGTTCGCAGATCTACGTCGAAGGTCGCCTGCAGACCCGCAAGTGGCAGGACAAGGAAGGCGTGGAGCGCTACACCACCGAAATCATCGCTGACACCATGCAGATGCTGGGCGGCCGCCAAGGCGCCGGCGGCGGTGGCGGCGGCATGGATGAAGGCGGCTACGGTGGCGGCGGCGGTGGCGGCAGCTACGGCGGCGGTGCCCCGCGCCAGAGCGCCGGTGGTGGTGCAGCAGGAGGCGGCGCCCCGCGCCAGCAGCCGGCCCAGCGCCCGGCACCGAACTTCTCGGACATGGACGACGATATCCCCTTCTGATCCGCCAGCCCCTGCCGTACCAAAGGGAGAAAAGGCCCGTTCTGCATGGAACGGGCCTTTTTCATGGGCGCATCGTATTCACAGGCATTTCTCGTTCTGTCCCGCCCCTGGTGGAAACACCCCCGCCGGCCGCCATTGCCCCTTGTTCTGGTACTGATACAGCCGGAAGCGCGGCGCCGCATTGGCGCCGCCGGCAGCAAAACTGATCGGCCCGCTCAGCCCCGCATGGCGTATCTGGCGCAAGCTGGCCGCAATCTTTTCGCCGTCGGTCGAGTCGCTTTGCAGGATGGCGGCGATCAGTACGCTGGCCGCGTCATAGGCGTAGTAGGAGTAGGGACTGGGCGGGGCGTCGTAGCGCCGCACATAGGCTTGGGTGAAGGCCTTCCAGCGAGGACACTGCTCACGCGCCAGTTCGTATTCCAGCACGTAGGCCTGCGGCATCTCGGCCTGGCCGAAGGACAGGCTGCTGGCTCCGCCAACCAGCAAGACTTTGGCGTCCAGTCCTGAGCGTCGGACTTCCTCCACAAAGGCCGCCGCCTGGGGAAACAGCGCCAGGAACACCAGCACATCGGCCTGATACTGGCTGGCTGCCTTGATCGTGGCATTGAAGTCGGTGCTGCGCCGGCCGACCAGGTAGCGCGTGGCCGTCAGCCCGGGCCGGTTGACCAGGCGCGAGGTCAGTTCGTCGGTGAGCGCATTGCTGTAGGCCGAATCATTGTGGACCACGAAAACGCGCTTGCCCTTCAAGGTATTGGTCACCACCTCGGCCATCGTGGCTCCCACTTCGGTGGTGCCACCCACGACGCGGAACGGCATGCGGTTGCCCTGGCTGGTCCACTGGCTGGTGCCGGCCGTAAAGCTGATCTGCGGGATGCGTGCCGCCTCGTACAGCTCGGCCGTGGCCATGGCGGCATCACTGCTCCAGGGGCCGAGCACGCCAGTGACTTTTTCCTTGATGAAGTAACGGGCGACATTGACGCCGAAATTGGCCGTCCCCTGGTCATCTTGGGCCAGCAAGCGGAAACGCCATGAAGATTTCTTCCTGGCGGCCAGGGCGTTGGCATCCTCCACCGCCAGCTCGGCCCCATGCCAGGCACTCTGCACAATAGGTTGCGTGATCCAGGCGCTCAGGCCCAGTGTGACGGTCCGCGTTTCTTCCGCGTGCGATAAGGTATGAAAGTTCAGCAAGAACGCGATGGCCAGCGCCATCGCTGTATCGAGTCGCCGCATCCTGCCCCCCTTGGCCTTGCCGGCCTTGTCATGTTGTATGTGGCCCCAGGGCCTGTTCCCTTTCAATCGCACTCGCAGATTGAATGGGAACAAGCACTAGTATGAAGAAAATAGCACATCCGGCTTCAACCGGGCCAGCGCAACTCGAAACAGCTGCCGCCCATTCCCGAGGGCTGGCATTGGACCGTGCCATGATGCGCACTGGCAATGGCCCGCACCACGGCCAATCCCAGCCCGCTGCCCTTGGCCGCCGCCTCCCCGGTATGCGGGCCGCGCTGGAACGCCTCGAAGATGCGCTGCGCATCGGCCGCCGCCAGGCCGGGCCCGCTGTCTTCCACCCGCAGGCACTGCTGGCCGTCGCGCTGCATGGTCGCGATGCGCAAGGGGCCGGGCGTGGCGTGTTGCAGGGCGTTTTCCAGCAGGGCCAGCAAGGCCTGGCGGATGCGGATCGGATCGCACACCGAGACCTGCGCGGCCAGTGCCAGGGTCACCGTAAAGCCTTTTTCCTGCAGCGCCGATTCGCAGGCCTTGAGTACCGTCATGACCTCCTTGCGCAGATCGGTCTGCTGCAACTGGATGCGCAAGTGGCCGCTCTCGGCCAGTCCCACGATGCGCAAGTCCTCGATCAAGCGGCCCAATCCCTCCACTTGCACCAGCAGGCTGGCAAAGAGCGCCGGGTCGGGCTGGAACACGCCATCGGCCAGGCCCTGCAAACGTCCGCGCAAGATGGTCACCGGCGTGCGCAGCTCGTGGGCAATCGCGGCGTTCCAGAAGACGCGTTCCTGCTGCACCCGCTCCAGCCGTTCGGCCATGGCATTGAAGTCGCTGATGAGTTGCGAGGCCTCATCCAGCGGCTGCCGCTCTGCCGCCGCGCGCGCGGCCAGGTCGCCCTGCGCCACGCGGCGCAGGCTGGTGGCCACCGAATTCAAGGGCGTGAGGATGCGCCGTGATAGCCGGATCGCGACCCACACCGCGATGGCCACGCCGATGAGCGTGGTCACCACGATCCAGCCCCATTCGGCGGGCGAGGGCAGCCAGCTGTCCGGCGCGGAGAGTGCCGTGGGCAGGAAGATGAAGAGGGTCGAATAAAACGCGTAGGACCCCAGCAGCACCATCAGCATGATGGTCAGCGCCAGGATGGCGACGGAGCTGATGATCTGGCGCGCCAGTCCCTTGCCGCGCCAGAGGGTCAGGAGATCGATGCCGGGTTTCATTGGGAGATACCAGGTTGGCGCACTCAGCCGCCCTGCTGGAAGCGGTAGCCGACCCCGCGGATGCTCACCGGGATACCGGCCAGTCCGAGGTCTTCCAGCTTCTTGCGCAGCTTGCTGACGTGGCTGTCGACGGTACGTTCCAGGGTGTCGCCCTCGGGCAGGCAAGTGGCCAGCAGTTCGGCACGGCTGAACACCCGTCGCGGTGAGCGCGCCAATTGCGCCAGCAGCTTGAATTCGGTCAGGGTCAGCACCAGGGTGTGGCTCACGCCATCGATCTCAGCAACCGCCTCATGCTGTTCGAAATCGATCACCAAGGGCGGCACGCGCAGGATGCGGCGGTCCTCGCGCTCCTCGCGCGGCAGGCTGCGGCGCAGTACCGCTTCCACGCGCGCGACCACTTCGGCCGGGTTGAACGGTTTGACCACGTAGTCATCGGCACCGATGCGCAGGCCCGTGAGCTTGTCCACGTCCTGGTCCAGCGCGGTGAGCAGGATGACCGGCGTGTTGTCGCGCTGGCGGATCTGCGCCAGCACCTGCCAGCCATTGACCTGCGGCATCTGGATATCGAGCAGCACCAGGTCCGGCTTGAGCGAGAGATGCAGCTCCAGTGCCCGCGCGCCATCGACCGCGTGCACGCTGCGCATGCCGCTGCGGGCCAGGTAGGCGGCCAGGATCTCGGCGATCTCGGGTGCGTCCTCGGCGATGAGGATCAGCGCGCCCGTGGCCGGTGCGGCCTCGCTGGCTTTCACTTGGGTTGCCGCCATTCTTGCCTCCTCCATCAAAACTCCATCGTTGTATCGCGCAAACCTCACGCGCATGGCCCAGACTCCGCCTTCGCTCGCGATTGTACTGTCGGGCAGCCCGCGCGGCAAAAATGCCGGGGGGCGACCGACAGGTGCTGTCCTTCGCGTGTTTCCCCCGATGGAGTTCCTGCATGCCCCGCTTCTTTATCGACCGCCCCATCTTTGCCTGGGTGGTCGCGCTGTTCATCGTGCTCTTCGGCGTCATCGCCATGAGCCAGTTGCCCATTGCCCGCTATCCCTCCGTGGCCCCGCCCAGCGTGACGATCAATGCCACCTATCCGGGCGCCACGCCGCAGACCATGAACGACGGCGTCATCAGCCTGATCGAGCGCGAGCTGTCGGGCGTGAAGAACCTGCTCTATTTCGAATCCTCGGCCGATACCTCGGGCAGCGCCCAGATCACCGTGACCTTCAAGCCTGGTACCGATCCGGAACTGGCCCAGGTCGACGTACAGAACAAGCTCAAGGCCATCGAAGCGCGCCTGCCGCAAACGGTGCGCCAGAACGGGGTGACCGTGGAGTCGGCGGCCTCGGGTTTCCTGCTCATGGTCAGCCTGACCTCGGTGGACGGTAGCCATGATGAAATCCGCCTCAACGATTACCTGGCCCGCAACATCGTCGAAGAGCTGCGCCGCGTCGACGGCGTAGGCCGCGTGCAACTGTTCGGTGCCGAGCAGGCGATGCGGATCTGGATCGATCCCTTCAAGCTCAATGCCTACGGATTGACCGTGACAGATATCAGTACAGCGATCAGCCAGCAGAACGCACAGATCGCTCCCGGACGCCTGGGCGATACGCCAACTGTACCGGGCCAGCAGATCGCAGTTCCCCTGACAGTACAAGGACAGTTGCAGTCGCCGGACCAGTTCGCTTCCATCGTGCTCAAGGCCAAGTCCGATGGTTCGCGCGTACTTCTGGGTGATGTAGCCCGGGTCGAACTGGGTGCGCAATCTTATGTCTTCTCCAACCGTGAAGACGGCAAGCCTGCGGGCGTGGCCGCCGTACAGCTCTCGCCCGGCGCCAACGCGGTACGCACGGCCGCGGCGATCCAGGCGCGCATGGAAGAGCTGCGCCCCAGCCTGCCGCAGGGCATGCAGTTCTCGCTGCCCTACAACACCGCGCCCTTCGTCAAGATCTCCATCCAGAAAGTGGTGCAGACCCTCATCGAGGCCATGGTGCTGGTGTTCCTGGTGATGTACCTGTTCCTGCAGAACGTGCGCTATACCGTCATCCCGGCCATCGTCGCGCCCATCGCGCTGCTGGGCACGCTGGCGGTGATGCTGGTGGCCGGGTACTCGGTCAACGTGCTGACCATGTTCGGCATGGTGCTGGCCATCGGCATCATCGTCGATGACGCCATCGTGGTGGTGGAAAACGTCGAGCGCATCATGGCCGAGGAGGGGCTGGGGCCGCGCGAGGCCACCATCAAGGCGATGGGGGAGATCACCGGTGCCATCATCGGCATCACCCTGGTGCTGACCGCTGTCTTCATCCCCATGGCGCTGGCCGGGGGATCGGTGGGCGTGATTTATCGGCAGTTCTCGCTGGCCATGGCGGTATCGATCCTGTTCTCGGCGTTCCTGGCGCTGAGCCTGACACCGGCCCTCTGCGCCACGCTGTTGAAACCGGTCGCTCCCGGCCATCACGACAAGCGCGGCTTCTTCGGTGCCTTCAATCGTGCCTTTGCGGGCCTGACGCGCCGCTACGAATCGCTGCTGGGCCGCGTGATCGCGCGCGGGCTGCGCATGATGCTGCTCTATGGGGCGCTGTCACTGTTGCTGGTGCTGGGTTGGCGGGCGCTGCCCTCGGCTTTCCTGCCGGAAGAAGACCAGGGCTATTTCATGACCAGCTTCCAGCTGCCGGCCGATGCCACCACCGAGCGCACGGCGCGCGCGGTGGATCAGTTCGAGCGCTATCTGAAAACGCGCGAGGATATCGGCGCCAACCTGTCGGTGCTGGGTTTCGGTTTCTCCGGTTCCGGTCCCAATGCGGCAATGGCCTTCACCGAACTGAAGGATTGGAAAGAGCGCAAGGCGTCCACCGCAGCGATCGAGGCCCAGCATGCGCAGGCGGCCATGGAGAACGGCGTGGACGGTATGGTGATGAGCCTGCTGCCGCCGGCCATCGAGGAGCTGGGCAATTCTTCCGGCTTTGCCATGCGGCTGCAGGACCGCGCCAACCAGGGCCACGCCGCGCTCAAGGCGGCCGAAGCGCAGCTGCTGGCATTGGCCGCACACAGCCCCAAGCTGGCCGGCGTCTATTCGGACGGCCTGCCGCCGGGTGCGAGCCTGCAGCTCAATGTGGATCGCCACAAGGCGGCCGCGCTGGGCGTTTCCTTTGCCAGCATCAGCGATACGCTCTCGGCGGCCATGGGGTCTTTTTACGTCAATGATTTCCCCAATGCGGGCCGCATGCAGCAGGTCATCATTCAGGCGCAGGCGCAGTCGCGCATGCAGGTTGACGATCTGATGAAGCTGTATGTCCGCAACCAGAACGGCGGCATGGTGCCGCTCTCGGAAGTGGTGCAAGCCCAATGGCAGCTGGTGCCGACCCAATTGCAGCGCTACCAGGGCTTCCCGGCCGTGCGTATCTCCGGCAGTGCCGCGCCCGGCGTGGCCAGTGGCGATGCGATGGCCGAGATGGAGAAGCTGGCACAGCAACTGCCGCCCGGGTTTGCCGTGGCGTGGACCGGCCAGTCGCTGCAGGAACGCCTGTCGGCGGCCCAGGCACCGATGCTGATGGCCTTGTCGATGCTGGTGGTGTTCCTGGTGCTGGCGGCCTTGTATGAGAGCTGGCGCATTCCGCTGGCAGTCATGCTGGTGGTGCCATTGGGCTTGGCCGGTGCGGTGGCAGCGGTGATCCTGCGCGACATGCCCAATGACGTCTTCTTCAAGGTCGGCATGATTACCGTCATCGGGCTCTCGGCCAAGAACGCCATCCTCATCGTCGAGTTCGCGCGCCAGTTGCGGGCTGAAGGGGCGGGCCTGGTGGAGGCCTCCATCAAGGCGGCGGTGCTGCGGCTGCGGCCCATCCTCATGACTTCGCTGGCCTTTGCGCTGGGCGTGGTACCGCTGATGCTGGCCTCGGGCGCAAGCGCGGAGACGCAGCGCGCCATCGGTACGGGCGTGTTCGGCGGCATGGTCAGTGCCACGGTGCTGGCGGTGCTGTTCGTCCCCTTGTTCTTCGTCTTGGTGCTGGGTGCGGGACGTCGACGCGGCGCGCAGCGCGTGCAGGAGGCATGATGTGTCCGCGCAGTGATTTGCGGCTGTATGGCCGCCGGCTCCTCAACGACCGCGAACAGATCCACCACGCCCGGTATCGCGACTACGATATCCGCGTCATCGCAATTGAGGGGCAGCATGGCTGGGAGATGAGCCTGCGCATCTTCCACGCCGGCAAGCGCATCGTGCGCTACCGGCAGGACAGTCCTCTGTATCTCGATTTCGAACACGCCCGCATCGCCGGCATGCTGCGCGCCTACGAGATCATCGAGCGCCGGTCGGCGCCCTGACGGACAGCGTCCGGCGGATTGCCGGCGCGTTCAAGGCCTCGGCTTCACGCACCGACCGGCGGTGCGAAATCGCCATCCTTGCGAGGAGGGATGCCCACCGGTGCAGCTTGCACTGCAGGCGGACTGACCGGGTCATGCTGCTGCGTGCCGTCAGCCACCATGCTGCTTTCCTGGGCGACGGGTTGCATGTCTTCTTCGCCGATGACGGCCGGTTGGCCTGGGGCGGTGTCTGCGGGCGCTGTGCCGGCACGGCGGCGGTTGAGGTCGTCATAGCGGCGCAGTACCGGCTTGGCGGCGGCCAGCATGGCCAGCGAACCGGCGGCCAGCATGAGGAAGGACATCTTTTTCATTGCGGCTCCTGTAGGCATCGAGGGAAATCGATGGAATCAGATTCGGGGAGCCTTGATTATCCCCAGCCGAGCTGCGGGGGCCTGTCGGACGATGGCGCAACCGTGCGTCGGCCAGCCTTGGATTGTGTGGATGAGCTGCGCCATGGTGGCGGCAGCGAAAAACAAAAAAGGGCCCATCTTGCGATGGACCCTTTTTCTACTACATATGGTGCGGCTGGCAGGAATCGAACCCACGACCCCTTGGTTCGTAGCCAAGTACTCTATCCAGCTGAGCTACAGCCGCGAAAGAACGAGATTATAAGGAGCTTTTGAAAAAAGTACAAACATTTTTTCGAGGCCCTTCAAAAAATCTGTTTCCTCTCGTTTCAATACACTTCCCGGGCGGCAAACGGATGGTACTGGAACAGCCAGGTCTCGCTCAGTGCCTGGCCCTGATGGCGCAGGAACAGGCGCAGCTCGACCGGCTCCTCGCCGCTGGCCGTGAGATCGAACTGCGCGCGCCAGTGGCCGGGCACGCCGTTGGGCAGCGCTTCGGTATAGACATAGGAAATGCTGCCGCGCGAGGCCGTGATGACCGCCTCCGGCTTCACGCCGAAAGGCAGCCCCGCCAGCGCTTCTCCCTTGAACTCCACCATGAACTTGCGCACCTGCGGCGGCCTGGGCTGGCCCGGCTGGCCGCCACGTCCCAGGCGCGTGGCCATGCAGCGTGCCAGCGGGGAAGGGAAGGGCTCGTCCTGCTGCCAGTAGAGCCGGTAGCGCAGGCGATACGCACTGCCCGCGCGCGCCGGGGCCTTGGGCACCCACATGGCGACGATGTTGTCGTGGATCTCGTCATCGGTGCGCAGCTCGATGAGCTGCACTTCGCCTTCGCCCCAGTCACCCACGGGTTCTACCCAGAGGCTGGGGCGGCGCTCGTAATGCACGCCGTCCAGGTAGTGATCGAAATCGCGATCCCGCTGCAGCAGGCCGAAGCCGCGCAGGTGCTGGTCGCTGAAGGCCGATGACATGGTGCGCGGCGGATTGTTGAGCGGACGCCAGAGGTGTTCGCCCGCACCGTTCCAGATCGCCAGTCCGTCCGAGTCATGCACCTCCGGCCGCCAGTCCGCGCCGGTGCCCTTCACCGTCTCCGAGAACCAGTACATCGAGGTGGCCGGTGCCAGGCCCAGGCGCGCCACGTCGCGCCGCAGGAACAGCGACTTGTCGATCTCCATGTTGACGCCGCCGCCCTGCTTGCGCTGCATGGCGAAGCGGTAGGCGCCGGTGATGCTCGGCCCGTCGAGCAGGGCATACACCACCACCGTATCGCTGCCCGGGGCGGAGGGTTCGAAGAAGAATTGCGTGAAGTCGGGAAATTCCTCAGGCCGGTCGGCCTGGGCCACGTCGATGGCGATGCCGCGCGCCGACAGGCCGTATTGGTACAGGTCGCCAATGGCACGGAAATAGGAGGCCCCGAGGAAAGCCACCCAGTCATTGGTAAGCCAGTCCTTGGCCTTCTGGTCGGCCAGGCGGCTTTCCTGGAAGCGGAAGCCGGCGAAGCCGCTGCCTGCCGGGAGCTGGCGGGCGGGGCTGTCGGCCGGCATGTCGAAATAGTCATCGCGGTAAGACACTTCGCGCGACTGTACCGGTACAGTGCCATCGCCCTGACCAGCAAGGATGAACATCCGTACCGGTACACGGAAGAACTTGCCGAGGTGGAAGAAGGTCACCGGATACGCGCCGGGCCCTTGGGCGAAGAGGGCATCGGCGGTCTTGAAGCGGATCTTGCCGTGGGCTTCGTAGTCGATCTTGTCCAGCACCTCGGCCGGCACGGCGGGCGGCGCCTGGTAGGGGGTGCGGGCCATGTCGCGGGCGCGCGCGATGAGGCTGTCGAGGGAAAACGGCTGCGCACTGCCCAGGCGCAAGCCCTGGGCCGCCACCGCACGCGGCGCGAGGCCGAGGGCGGCCAAGGCCGAAGCGGCACTGGCGGCGGCGAGGAAATGTCGGCGGCTGGGCATGCGGTGTTCTCCTGTGAGGTGTTCCGGGCAAGACGAACTCTACAGAGTGAGGCCTGCCGTGCTTGGTTCCTGCGTAAAAAAAGCCCGCTGCACGGGCAGCGGGCTTGCGCACTGATGCAGGGCCCGGCAGTCGGGACCGCCGGATCGCAGGATCAGTACTCCCAGAACATCTTCTGGATTTCCTTGGTGTCGGTAGTCTTGGTCAGTGCCAGCATCAAGAGGATGCGGGCCTTCTGCGGGTTCAGCGTATCGGAGACCACGAAGTCCAGCTTGTCGTCGTCGGCTTCGCCGTTGCGCGCCACGATGCCCTGGCCGACGCGGCTGGAACGCACGATCACGACGCCCTTCTTGCGGGCTTCGGTCAGGGACGGCACTACGGTGTTGTTCAGGCTGCCGTCACCCACGCCGGCGTGGATGATGCCTTGCGCACCAGCGGCCACGAAGGCGTTGAGCGCGATCGGGTTCATGTTGGCGTAGCCATAGACGATGTCCACTTGCGGCAGCTTGTCCAGGTTCATGATGTCGAACGGGGTGTCAGCCGTGTTCTTGCGGGTGGACTGGCGATAGAAGTAAGGCTTGCTGCCCTGGATGTAGCCCAGGAAGCCCAGTTCCGGCGTCTTGAAGGTGTCCATGGTGGAGGTGTTGGTCTTGGTCACTTCACGGCCAGCGTTGATCTGGTCGTTCAGGGTCACCAGCACGCCCTTGCCGATGGCTTCCTTGGAGCCGGCCAGCAGCACGGCGTTGTACAGGTTGATCGGGCCGTCGGCGCTGATGGCAGTGGAGGGACGCATCGCGCCCACGATCACCACCGGCTTCTTGCTCTTGACCACCAGGTCCAGGAAGTAGGCGGTTTCTTCGATGGTGTCGGTACCGTGGGTGATGACGATGCCATCGACGTCACTCTGCGCCAGCAGGGTGTTGACGCGCTTGGCCAGCTTCAGCCAGGCCTCGTTGTTCATGTTCTCGCTGGCGATCTGCATGACCTGCTCGCCGCGCACGTTGGCGACCTTCTTGAGTTCAGGAACGGCGGCGATCAGCGCATCCACGCCGACCTTGGCAGCGGTGTAGCCGACGGTGGTGGTGCTGGTGGCGCCGGTGCCGGCGATGGTGCCGCCGGTGGCCAGGATGACGACATTGGGGAGGTTCTGTGCTTGCGCGGCAGCTGCTGCAGCCAGGCAGAGCAGGACCAGCATCTGCTGGAAGATTTTTCGGATGAACATGTTTGCCTCTGAACAAGTGGTGGATAAATTTTCTTAGTTTTATGTGTGCCCTGCGAAGATGGTTCACGTCTTGCTGCGTGATGTCATCCCGTCAAAAGCGCCGACACGATAGCACCGGCTCGCCTGGCAATCAAAGGTTTTTTTATCCGGTGAGAAAGCCGCATGGCGCGGGCCTTTGCGACGGGGTTGCGTGCACGTTTGGTGCGTTTTGGCAGGGCTGGAGTGATCGAAAGGGGAAAAATGGCTCGCCACTGACAACCGGCTGACGCCGTCGGCCGGCCCTGATGGAGGCGCCTTGACCGGGGGAGAGGGCGCGAACGAAAAAATAAGTAAATTGCGCGGAAGAACTTGGAAGATATCACCGAATCAGAAGTCAGCAAAGCGCGACAAGCGCGGCATTGTCCTGTGTGATCGCGGCATGGCGCAGCCGCGTGAAAATCGGCGCCCTCAGGTAAGATGGTACCGCGCACAAGTTATCTCGATGAATGACCGGTCCAACCGGCCGCGCCGCCCCAGCGCATTGGCTGTCAAACCGGTGCGGCGCGCGGCAATGATGGAGAACCACGATGTTTGCCACAGAAAAATTCACCAACCCCGAAGCCGCCTATGCGCGCGTGCTGGAGATCTACGAACACAACACGGCCATCCTGCGCGATGCCTTCCGCCAGTTCTCCAGCGGCCAGGGGATGCCACAGCGGGTGCGTGCCTGCTATCCCTTCGTGCGCATCACCACCGAAAAATCCACCCATACCGATACCCGCCAGTCCTTCGGTTTCGTGGCCGGTCCCGGCTGCTACGAGACCACGATCACGCGCCCCAAGCTGTTCCATCAATACCTGCTGGCGCAATTCAAGCTGGTACTGCAGAACCATGAAGTGCCGCTGGAAGTGGGCGTGAGCGAGCTGCCGATCCCGGTGCACTTCGCCTTCCCCGAGGGTATCCACGTGGAAGGCAGCCTGGACCCGGAACACCTGCGCACGCTGCCCGATTACTTCGACCTGCCCGACCTGGCGACCATGGATGACCGCATCGCCAACGGCACCTATGAAGTGGACAACGGTGCCTGGCGCGAAGGGCCGCATCCGCTGGCGCTGTTCACCGGGCCGCGCATCGATTACTCGCTGCATCGGCTGCGCCACTACACGGCGACCTCGCCGGACCAGTTCCAGCGCTACGTGCTCTTCACCAACTATGCCTTCTACGTCGATGAATTCGTGCGCCTGGGCCGGCGCCTGATGGAGCCGACCGATGACCCGGACGAACTGGCTTATCGCCGCCAGTACACTGCCTTTGTCGAGCCCGGTAATGTCACCACCTGGAGTGCCAACCAGACCGGTACAGATACCAGGCCAGTTTCCGGTGTGGCACCAGCACGGCAGCCGCAGATGCCGGCCTATCACCTGCAGCGCGCCGACGGCAGCGGCATTACCCTGGTCAACATCGGCGTGGGTCCGTCCAATGCCAAGACGGTGACCGACCACGTGGCCGTCTTGCGCCCGCATGGCTGGTTGATGCTGGGTCACTGCGCCGGTTTGTCGGCCTCGCAGCGCATGGGCGATTACGTGCTGGCGCATGCCTACGTGCGCGACGATCACGTGCTTGATGATGACCTGCCGCTGTGGGTGCCGATTCCGGCCCTGGCAGAAGTGCAGCTGGCCTTGCAGGATGCGGTGGCCAGCATCACCCAGCTCGACGGCTATGAATTGAAGCGCATCATGCGGACCGGGACCGTGGCCTCGGTCGATGACCGCAACTGGGAACTGCGCGACCATCGCATGCCGCTGCTGCGTTTCTCGCAGAGCCGTGCCATCGCGCTGGACATGGAGAGCGCGACGGTGGCGGCCAACGGTTTCCGCTTCCGGGTGCCCTATGGCACGCTGCTGTGCGTCTCCGACAAGCCGCTGCACGGCGAGATCAAGCTGCCCGGCATGGCCAACACCTTCTATGAGCAGCGCGTGGCGCAGCACTTGCAGATCGGCATTCGTGCGCTGGAGCTGTTGCGCAACAATGGCATCGAGCAGGTGCACAGCCGCAAGCTGCGCAGCTTTGCGGAGCCGGCGTTCCGCTGATCCACATCGCTGGTTGCCGCAAGGTCGAACGCCCGCGACAGTCGATGTCGCGGGCGTTTTTCATGAGGCGTCGAAACGCGGGTCAGCGCGGCAGGCGATGCGTGATCGTCAGTCGATAGTAAAGCGCAGCACCGATGGCCAGCGTCACGGCCGCTACGCACAGCGATGGCGTGAAGGAGCCGCTGCCATGCACCAGGGCCGTGGCCAGCGGCGGACCGGCGATCTGGCCGATGCCGTAGGCGGCGGTCATCAGGGCCATGAGGCTGCTGGCCTGTTCGCGGCGCAGGCGGCGTGCTTCGCGCATGCCGAACAGGGTAATGGCGGTAAAGGGCAGGCCCAGCAGCAGGCAGCTCAACGCAAAGCCGGGCGCGGTGGGGAAGAGGATGGACACCAGTACCCCCGCCGCCTGCATCAGGTAAGCCCCGGTCAGCAGCAGGCGCTGGTCACCCAACACCGACAGTCGCGTGGCGCTGAAAGCGCCGGCGGCCACCGACAAGCCGAAGATGGGCCAGAAGTAATCCGGCCACGCCGAGCCCGGCAGCGCCTGGCGCGCGATCACCGGCAGGAAGGTGGCGGTGATGATGTAGCCGAATCCGGCGATGCCATAGGCGATCACCTGGATCAGTACCTCGCGCTTCTGGCTGGCCGACTCCGGTACCGGGGCCTGGGCTGCACCGCTGTCATGCGGATGCACATTGAGGCCGCGCCCGGCATCGAAGCTGAACGACTTCCATACCAATGCCGTGAGCCCCAGCGCAATCACGCCAAAGGCAATCCAGCCACCGGCCGCCAGCCAGCCGGCCGCGATCATGGGGCCGGAGAGCAGGCCGGTCAGCGCGATGCCCAGGCCGGGACCACAGAAGATCACGCCGCCCAATTCCGGACGGCCCAGCTGCGTGAGTTGCTGCAGGCACCAGCCTGCGGTGTAGACGAAGACATAGGCGCTGGCTACGCCCGAGAGAAAGCGCATCCACAGCCAGATCCAGTCCTGGTGCAGCACGCCCATGCCCAGCGTGAGCAGGATGGTCACCACCAGCCCGGCGCGCAGCATGGCCACGCCGCGCTTGCTGCGATGGAAGGCGCACAGCATGGCGCCGGCGAAGTAGCCGAGGTAATTGGCCGTGGCCAGCCAGCCGCCCATCTGCAGCGAGAGGCTGCCCTCATGCAGCATCATCGGCAGCAGCGGCGTGAAGGCGAAGCGGCCGATGCCCATCGCCACCGACAGGGCGACCATGCCGGACAAACAGACTTTCCAGGCCAGTGCGTCAAGGGAGGCACCGGGAGGTGTGGCGGCGGGGTGGGTCATGGGCGAGCGCAAAGGCGTGAGGGAAACAGGGGTCTATGCTATCGTCTTTCGGTCATTCCAAAAAATGAATAATCGGGATGACTTCATCTTGATTCGAGAACATCGACTGGAGCAGCCATGGAACTGGCCGAACTGGAAATCTTCCGCACCGTCGTCGCCGAGGGCGGTGTGACCCGCGCCGCCGAACGGCTCAACCGGGTGCAGTCCAATGTCACCACGCGCATCAAGCAACTGGAGGCGTCCGTGGGCGTGCCGCTGTTCGTGCGTGACCGCAAGCGGCTGGTGCTCACTGCATCGGGCGAAGCCCTGCTGGATTACGCCGAGCGCATCCTCGACCTGGTGCAGGAGGCGCGCGAGGTGGTGTCGCCCCAGAATCCGCGCGGCCGCCTGCGCATCGGCTCCATGGAAAGCGCTGCCGCCAGCCGCCTGCCGGCACCCCTGGCCGAATTCCACCAGCGCTGGCCGGAAGTACGGCTGGAACTCTCGACCGGCCCGACCGATGTGCTGATGGCCGGCGTACGCACCGGCAAGCTCGATGCGGCGCTGGTGGCCGGACCCATCGAAGATGCGGCCCTGTCGGCCACGCCCCTCTACAAGGAAGAACTGATGCTGGTGACACCGCGCAGCCATCGCCGGGTGCGCTCGCCCGAGGATGTGCAGCTCGATACCTTGATCGTCTTCGAGCAGGGCTGCGCTTATCGCCGTCATGCCGAAAGCTGGTTCGCCGGTCCAGGACGGGGCGGGGTGCCGGTGCGCACACTGGAACTGGCTTCCTATCACGCCATCCTCGCCTGCGTGGCGGCCGGGGCAGGGGTGGCGGTGGTGCCGCGCTCGGTGATCGCCATGCAGATGGAACCCCACGGCTTTTCCACCCATTCGCTGGGCCGCGATGGGCGGGTCACCACTTACCTGGTCAGCCGGCGCGAACGCAGTTCGGCGTCCCTGCTGGCGCTGCGTTCTTTACTTGTGGCAAGTCTTTGATATATTGGATTCATGCAGGATCGCTTTGATATGCATCCTTCTGCACAAAATATGTTCGCAGCTGCAGCATATGAAGAGGGTGTAACCATTTGTAAAAACGGCTGCGACGGGTGGGGTATTTCCCTATATTGAAGTTCCCCCTCCATTCTCCCCCCCGAGAATGGGATTTACCCCACGGCTCGCAAGGGACGTGGGGTTTTTCTTTTGTTCTGCGTCTTTCTTCCCACTTTACAGCTGTCTTTTCCCGTCATTTACGACAGGCTGCCGCATGAAAGCACAGGTCGTGAGGAATGATGAGTAGATATGTACCAAGGTGCATATATTTTGATGTTTTCCACATCACACCCGTTGCCCATGGAATTGCCTGTTGGTAACCCTGCGAGTGACTTATTGTTCGCCCTTGGCACGCGTTGACGGGGCTGCGCTGCCGACGATGAGGTTGCCGCGCGCCGCCGTCTGGATCGCCAGCACGGCAGGGTGGCTGAGCCTGCGCTCGACCGAAATGGCGTAGAACTGCTCGCGGATGGCCTCGGTCTTGCCGATTTCCACCAGGCCGTATTGCTTGCGGATCTGTGCGGCAATGGCCGTAGGGGCGGCGAAAATTCCGGCACCGGCGTCGCCGAAGGCCAGCAGCAGGGCGCCGTCGTCGAATTCACCGGTGATGCGGGGGCGGATGCCTTCTCTCTCGAACCAGCGCAACAGGCGCGGACGTACCGCTGCATCTTCGCCCGGCATCAGGAAGGGCGCGGCATCCAGGCTCTGCGGAAACCCCTTGCGGTAGCGCCTGGCCAATTCCGGCGTGGCGAAAAAGCTGGTATCGCATTCGCCCAGCAGGTGGTGGTAGCCGCGCACGTCCACATTGGGCGGCATGGGGCTGTCGGCGATGATGATGTCCAGTTTGTGGATGGCGAGGTCGGCCAGCAGCACGTCCAGCTTGCCTTCGCGGCAGATGATGCGGATCGGGTCCTGCATGGCCAGCGCGCTCTCCAGCAGCAGGTAGGCAATCGCCTTGGGCACGGCATCGGCCACGCCCACGCGCAGCTGCAGCGTGCGTCCACCGGGGCGCAGGCGCAGTGCTTCTTCCAGTTCCTCGCCCAGGCTGAAGATGCGTTCGGCATAGTCGAACACCATGCGGCCTTCATCGTTGAGTTCCAGCCGCCGTCCCACACGCTTGAAGAGCTTGTAGCCCAGGGATTCCTCGAACAGGCTGATCTGGCCGCTGATGGTCTGGGCCGTCAGGTGCAGCCGTTCGCTGGCGCGCGCCACGCCGCCAGTCTTGGCCACCGTCCAGAAATAATGGAGATGCTTGTAGTTGAGGCTGGCCATGGCAATCATCCTTGTCTGAATACTTCGGTTTTTCCGAAGCATTATCTCAAAATATTCGAATTTTCATTCATCATGGTTTCGCCTAAAGTGACGCCTTGTCCGGTAGTGATCTTGAGTTGCCAGCGTGCCGGACATCGTTGCCAAACCTGACTTTGAGGAGAGCCTGATGAAATGTCCTGTCTGCACATCTCACAACCTGCTGATCTCGGAACGCCAGGGCATCGAGATTGATTACTGCCCGCAATGCCGTGGCGTGTGGCTGGATCGCGGCGAGCTGGACAAGCTGATCGAACGTTCCGCCGCCAGCCAGGCGGGCGCACCGGTGCCGGTGCAGGCGGCGCGGGCGCATACGCCCCCGATGCCGCCGCAGGCAGGGCACGATCCCCGCTACGGCCATGGTGGCCATGGATATGACTACAAACGCAAGAAAAAGGGCTTCCTGGGCGAGATATTCGACTTCGATTGAAGATTTTTTCCAGGAACCGATAAGCGATAAGCGATAAGCGATAACCGAAGCCGCCACTGGCGGTTGAACAAGAAGAGAGAGGTCTGACGTGAATGGCGTAGAGAGTTTCGCAAGCCTGCCCATGTGGATAGGTTTCATTGTCTTCGTGCTGGGGATGCTGGCCGTGGACATGTTTGCCCTGGGTGGCCGCAACGCCCACCGGGTGTCGCCCAAGGAGGCCCTGGGGTGGTCGGTGGTGTGGGTGTCGCTGGCCTTCCTGTTTGCCGGCCTGATGTGGTGGTACCTCGATGCCAACGTCGGCCGCGAGTTCGCCAACCAGAAGGGGGCCGAGTTCCTCTCCGGCTACCTGATCGAGAAGGCGCTGTCGGTCGACAACATCTTCGTGTTCCTGATGATCTTCAGCTACTTCGCCGTGCCGGCTGAAATGCAGCGCCGCGTGCTGCTGTACGGGGTTATCGGTGCCATCGTCATGCGCGCCGTGATGATCCTGCTGGGTGCATGGATGATCGCGCAGTTCAGCTGGATCCTGTATGTGTTCGGCGCCTTCCTCGTCTTTACCGGCGTGAAGATGCTGATCTTTGCCGACAAGGAAGCCGACCTGGGTGACAACCCGCTGCTGCGCTGGCTGCGTGGCCACATGAAGATCAGTGACAACTATGACGGCGAAAACTTCACCACCCGCATCAATGGCGTGCGCTATTTCACCCCGCTGATGCTGGTGCTGCTGCTGATCGAAATTTCCGATGTGATCTTCGCGGTGGACAGCATCCCGGCGATCTTCGCCATCACCAAGGATCCGTTCATCGTCTTCACCTCGAACATGTTCGCCATCATGGGCCTGCGTGCGCTGTACTTCCTGCTGGCTGATTCGGCAGAGCGCTTCCACCTGCTCAAGTATGGCCTGGCCCTGGTGCTGCTGTTCGTGGGCTTCAAGATGCTGGCGTCCTACTGGTTCCACGTGCCGGTGCTGGTCTCGCTGTCCATCGTCGGTGCCATCCTGGTGATCTCCATCATCGCCAGCCTGGTGTTGACCAAGGGCAAGGAAAAGGAAACCACCGCGGGTTAAGCGGATTTGATGGACATGTGAACAATTCAACGTGGGGTTTGACCGGCTGGAGCGATCTGGCCGGTTTTTTTATGCCCAACTGAACAATCAGGATAAACGATGCAATTTCGGCATCGTGTGTTTATTGGGGACGGAGTGCATTAGAATGTCCGCTCCCATTCTTCAGGTTTGCAGCGTCTGCCATGGCCCGCCTTCCCCGACTCGTCGTTCCGCACCAGCCGCATCACATCATCCAGCGTGGCCATGATGGCCTGGTCATCTTCCGTGATGCCGATGATCATCTGGCTTTCCTCGGCTGGCTCAAGGATGCCGCGCGGCAATTCAAGGTGGCCGTGCATGCCTATGTGCTGATGCCGGATCACCTGCACCTGCTGGCCACCCCGTCCGACGACCAGGGCCTGGCACGGATGATGCAATGGATAGGGCGCCACTACGTCCCGTATTTCAACCAGAAGCATGGACGCAGCGGCACGCTGTGGCAGGGGCGCTACCGCGCCACTGTCATCGACGCCGAGCTCTACCTTCTGGCCGTATGCCGCTACATCGAGCTCAACCCCGTGCGCAATGGCCTGGCGGCCAGCCCCGGGGAGTATCCGTGGTCCAGCTACACGCATCACATCGGCGCCAAGCAGGATGGCCTGATCACCGACCATCCCCAATATTGGTCGATTGGCAACACTCCTTTCGACCGCGAGATCGCCTATCGCCAGCTCACCGAAGAGGGCTTGGCGCGCGCCGAAGTGGAGCGCATCACCGATGCCACGCTCAAGGGTTGGGCGCTGGGCTCGGAAGATTTCAAGCAGGGGCTGGAGCGCCAGACGCATCGGCGCGTCAGTCCGGCCAAGCGTGGTCGGCCCGCCATCGTTCGCATGGCGGGCGAGGCGGATGAAGTATCCGCCCGGCAAGAATCGTAAGGTTTCAAAAATAAGTCTTTGCAATCAAGGACTTGAATCTGTATTGCTTTACTCTGTCCCCAATTGAAAAATCCTGAAAATCTTGGGGATTTAAATTGCACTCAGACCCTAATTATTTTCATTGAACTATTGGGTGCAGTGCACTATTCTTCAAATCCTTACTGTCAATGTGGTGGAGTTCCGTTATGCACGCGCAAGGCCTTTATGACCCAGCAAATGAACATGACGCCTGTGGCGTCGGTTTCATCGCCCACATCAAGGGCAAGAAAACCCATTCCATCGTTGACCAGGGTTTGCTCATCCTGAAGAACCTGGACCACCGGGGTGCTGTCGGTGCCGACCCGTTGATGGGTGACGGCGCCGGTATCCTGATCCAGATCCCCGACCAGTATTACCGTGAAGAGATGGCCAAGCAGGGCGTGGACCTGCCGCCGCCCGGTGAATACGGCGTGGGCATGATCTTCCTGCCCAAGGAAAACGCTTCCCGCATTGCCTGTGAACAGGAAATCGAACGCGCGGTGCTGGCCGAAGGCCAGATCGTGCTGGGCTGGCGCGATGTCCCCGTGGACCGCGACATGCCGATGTCGCCCACCGTGCGTGAAAAAGAGCCGGTGATCCGCCAGATCTTCATCGGCCGCGGCCCCGACGTGATGGTCACCGACGCGCTGGAACGCAAGCTGTACGTGATCCGCAAGTCGTCCGGCCACGCCATCCAGGCCCTGAACCTGCTGCACGGCAAGGAATTCTTCGTGCCCTCGATGTCGGCCCGCACCGTGGTCTACAAGGGCCTGCTGCTGGCCGACCAGGTCGGCGTGTACTACAAGGACCTGCAGGACGAGCGCTGTGTCTCCGCGCTGGCCCTGGTGCACCAGCGCTTCTCCACCAACACCTTCCCGGAATGGCCGCTGGCCCACCCGTACCGCCTGATCGCCCACAACGGTGAAATCAACACCGTCAAGGGCAACTTCAACTGGATGCGCGCCCGCGAAGGCGTGATGCAGTCGGCCGTGCTGGGTTCGGACCTCAAGAAGCTGTTCCCGCTGATCTATGAAGGCCAGTCCGACACCGCCAGCTTCGACAACGCGCTGGAACTGCTGGTCATGGCCGGCTATCCGCTGCCGCAGGCGATGATGATGATGGTCCCCGAAGCCTGGGAAAACCACACCTCGATGGACGACAACCGCCGCGCCTTCTACGAATACCACGCCGCCATGATGGAACCGTGGGACGGCCCCGCTGCGCTGGCCTTCACCGACGGCCGCCACATCGGCGGCACCCTGGACCGCAACGGCCTGCGTCCGGCCCGCTACATCGTCACCGATGACGACCTGGTGGTGATGGCTTCCGAATCGGGCGTGCTGCCGATTCCCGAGTCCAAGATCATCCAGAAGTGGCGCCTGCAGCCGGGCAAGATGTTCCTGATCGACCTGGACGCCGGCCGCATCATCGACGACAAGGAATTGAAGGACACCTACGCCAACGCCAAGCCCTACAAGCAGTGGATCAACTCGGTGCGCGTCAAGCTCGATGAGTTGAAGGAAGAGCCGCGCCAGCCGTCCTCGTCCCTGAAGCTGCTGGACCTGCAGCAGGTCTTCGGCTACACCCAGGAAGACGTCAAGTTCCTGATGGCCCCCATGGCCAGCGGTGGCGAGGAAGCCATCGGCTCCATGGGCAATGACTCGCCGCTGGCGGTCATGTCCAACAAGAACAAGCCGCTGTACAACTACTTCCGCCAGCTGTTCGCGCAGGTGACCAACCCGCCGATCGACCCGATCCGCGAAGCGCTGGTCATGTCGCTGGTGTCCTTCATCGGCCCCAAGCCCAACCTGCTGGACACCAACAACATCAACCCGCCGATGCGCCTGGAAGTGTCGCAGCCGGTGCTGGACTACGACGACATCGCCAAGCTGCGCAACATCAGCGCACACAGCGGCGGCAAGTTCAAGTCCTACGAACTGAACATCTGCTATCCGGTCGCCTGGGGCAAGGAAGGCATCGAAGCACGCCTGGCTTCGCTGTGCGCCAAGGCTGTCGATGCGGTCAAGTCGGGCCACAACATCCTGATCATCTCGGACCGCAAGGTCGATGCCGACCAGCTGCCGATCCCGGCACTGCTGGCCACTTCGGCCATCCACCAGCACCTGGTCAGCAAGGGCCTGCGCACCTCCACCGGCCTGGTCGTGGAAACCGGTTCGGCCCGCGAAACGCACCACTTCGCCCTGCTGGCAGGCTACGGCGCCGAAGCGATCCACCCGTACCTGGCCATGGACACCTTGGCCGACCTGGCCAAGGGTCTGCCGGGCGACCTGTCGCCTGAGAAGGCCATCTACAACTTCCAGAAGGCAGTCGGCAAGGGCTTGCTGAAGGTCATGTCCAAGATGGGCATCTCGACCTACATGTCCTACTGCGGCGCGCAGATCTTCGAAGCCATCGGCCTGTCCAAGGCGCTGGTGGACAAGTACTTCAAGGGTACCGCCTCCAACGTCGAAGGCATCGGCGTGTTCGAAGTGGCCGAAGAAGCGCTGCGCCTGCATACCGCTGCCTTCAGCGCCGACCCGGTGCTGGCCAATGCGCTCGATGCCGGTGGCGAATATGCCTTCCGCATCCGCGGCGAAGAGCACATGTGGACCCCGGACGCGATCGCCAAGCTGCAGCACTCGACCCGTTCGAACAGCTACAACACCTACAAGGAATACGCCCAGATCATCAACGACCAGTCCAAGCGCCACATGACGCTGCGCGGCCTGTTCGAGTTCAAGATCGACCCCTCCAAGGCGATCTCGATCGATGAAGTGGAACCGGCCAAGGAAATCGTCAAGCGTTTTGCTACCGGCGCCATGTCGCTTGGCTCGATCTCGACCGAAGCCCACGCCACGCTGGCCATCGCCATGAACCGTATCGGCGGCAAGTCCAACACCGGCGAAGGTGGTGAGGACGTCAACCGTTATCGCAACGAGTTGAAGGGCATCCCCATCAAGCAAGGCGCAACCCTGGCGTCGGAAATCGGCCGCGAACACATCGAAGTCGACATTCCCCTGCTGGAAGGTGACTCGCTGCGTTCGCGCATCAAGCAGGTGGCGTCGGGCCGTTTCGGTGTCTCCGCCGAATACCTGATCTCGGCCGACCAGATCCAGATCAAGATGGCCCAGGGCGCCAAGCCCGGCGAAGGCGGCCAGCTGCCCGGCCACAAGGTCTCGGAATACATCGCCAAGCTGCGCGTGTCGGTGCCGGGCGTGGGCCTGATTTCGCCGCCGCCGCACCATGACATCTACTCCATCGAGGATCTGGCCCAGCTGATCCACGACCTGAAGAACGTCAACCCGCGCGCCTCCATCTCGGTCAAGCTGGTCTCCGAAGTGGGTGTCGGTACCGTGGCTGCCGGCGTGGCCAAGGCCAAGTCGGACCACGTGGTCATCGCCGGCCACGATGGCGGTACCGGTGCTTCGCCGCTGTCCTCGATCAAGCACGCCGGTTCCCCGTGGGAACTGGGCCTGGCTGAAACCCAGCAGACCCTGGTCCTGAATGGCCTGCGCAACCGTATCCGCGTGCAGGCTGACGGCCAGATGAAGACCGGCCGCGACGTCGTGATCGGCGCCATGCTGGGCGCCGATGAATTCGGTTTCGCCACTGCACCGCTGGTGGTCGAAGGCTGCATCATGATGCGCAAGTGCCACCTGAACACCTGCCCGGTGGGCGTGGCGACGCAAGATCCGGTGCTGCGCGCCAAGTTCTCCGGCAAGCCGGAACACGTGGTCAACTTCTTCTTCTTCATTGCGGAAGAAGCGCGCCAGATCATGGCCCAGCTGGGTATCCGCAAGTTCGATGACCTGATCGGCCGTGCCGACCTGCTGGACCGTTCCAAGGCAATCGCCCACTGGAAGGCCAAGGGCCTGGACTTCAGCCGCATCTTCCACCAGCCCGAGTCGAACCTGCCGGTGTACCACACCGACGTGCAAGACCACGGCCTGGACAAGGCACTGGACCACAAGCTGATCGCGCAAGCCAAGATCGCGCTGGAGAAGGGCGAGAAGGTTTCCTTCATTTCCCCGATCAAGAACCTCAACCGCACCGTCGGCGCCATGCTCTCGGGTGAAGTGGCCAAGCGTTATGGCGATGAAGGCCTGCCGGACGACACCATCCACATCCAGCTGCAAGGCACCGCAGGCCAGTCCGCCGGCGCCTTCCTGGCCAAGGGCGTGACCCTGGACCTGGTCGGCGAAGGCAACGACTATGTGGGCAAGGGCTTGTCGGGTGGTCGCATCATCGTGCGTCCCAACACGGAGTTCCGTGGCCGTGCCGTGGACAACATGATCTCCGGCAACACGGTCCTGTACGGTGCCATCAGCGGTGAAGCCTTCATCAACGGCGTGGCCGGCGAGCGTTTCGCCGTGCGTAACTCCGGCGCCACTGCGGTGGTGGAAGGCACGGGCGACCACGGTTGCGAATACATGACCGGCGGCACCGTGGTGGTGCTGGGCAATACCGGCCGCAACTTCGCAGCGGGCATGTCGGGTGGTATCGCTTACGTGTATGACCCGGAAGGCGACTTCGCCGGCAAGTGCAATACCTCGATGGTCAGCCTGGAGAAGGTCCTGTCCGACACCGAGCAGGAGCAGACCCTGGGCCGCGACATCTGGCACAGCCTGCAGCGCGGTGGCGAACGCCAGACCGACGAAGCCATCCTGCGCGGCTTGATTGAACGCCACTTCAAGTACACCGGCAGCACGCGTGCGCGCTACCTGCTGGATAACTGGGCGGCGTCGCGCGCCAAGTTCGTCAAGGTGTTCCCGACCGAGTACAAGCGTGCGCTGGCCGAACTGGCCGCCGCTGCCGAAACGAAGAAGGAAAAGGTCGCCGCCTGATTTTCAGCCAGGCATCGATCGGACTAATCAATCAAGCACGCCGGCGGGCGTGGCGCCACCCAGAGTGAGAGCGCAGCCCGCCGCATCCTTAGCGAGAATGTGAGAGGAAAATGGGAAAAGCAACCGGTTTCATGGAGTACCAGCGCCTGAAAGAGGCCAGCGAGGCACCTGCCGCGCGTACCAAGCATTACAAGGAATTCGTCCTGCACCTCAGCGACGCCGACGCCAAGATCCAGGGCGCACGTTGCATGGACTGCGGCATCCCCTTCTGCAACAACGGCTGCCCGGTCAACAACATCATTCCCGACTGGAATGACCTGGTCTATCGCGGCAACTACAAGGAAGCCCTGGACACCCTGCACCAGACCAACAACTTCCCCGAGTTCACCGGCCGCATCTGCCCGGCACCCTGCGAAGCTGCCTGCACCCTGGGCATCAACAACGACGCCGTGGGCATCAAGTCGATCGAGCACTTCATCATCGACAAGGGCTGGGAAAACGGCTGGGTCGTGCCGCAACCTGCTGCGGTCAAGACCGGCAAGAAAGTTGCCGTGGTCGGCTCCGGTCCTGCCGGCCTGGCCGCTGCCCAGCAGCTGGCGCGCGCCGGTCACGACGTGACCGTGTTCGAGAAGAATGACCGTGTCGGCGGACTGCTGCGTTATGGCATCCCCGACTTCAAGATGGAAAAGTCGCACATCGACCTGCGCGTGGAACAGATGAAGGCCGAAGGCGTCACTTTCCGTACCGGTGTGTTCGTCGGCAAGGAGTTCCCCGAGACCGTCAACAACTGGTCCAAGGAAAGCGTAACTCCCGAAGAGCTGAAGAAGGAATTCGATGCGGTGGTCATCGCTGGTGGCGCCGAGTCCCCGCGTGACCTGCCGGTGCCGGGCCGCGAACTCAAGGGCGTGCATTTCGCCATGGATTTCCTGCCGCTGCAGAACAAGGTCAATGCCGGCGACAAGCTCAAGAACCAGATCATGGCCACCGGCAAGAACGTGGTCGTCATCGGCGGTGGCGACACCGGCTCCGACTGCGTCGGTACCTCCAACCGTCATGGTGCTGCCTCGGTGACCCAGTTCGAACTGATGCCGCAACCGCCGGAGTCCGAAAACAAGCCGCTGGTCTGGCCTTACTGGCCGATCAAGCTGCGCACCTCGTCCTCGCATGAGGAAGGTTGCGCGCGCGACTTCGCAGTGACCACCAAGCGCCTGGAAGGCAAGGGCGGCAAGGTCGAGAAGCTGATCGCCGCACGTGTCGAGTTCAAGGACGGCAAGATGGTCGAAGTGCCCGATTCGGAATTCGAGATCAAGGCTGACCTGGTGCTGCTGGCCATGGGCTTCGTCTCGCCGGTGCAGCAGGTGCTGGACGCCTTCGGCGTCGAGAAGGATGCACGCGGCAATGCCAAGGCCACTACCGATGGCGAAGGCTGCTACAAGACTTCCGTCGACAAGGTCTTTGCTGCCGGCGACATGCGCCGTGGCCAGTCGCTGGTGGTGTGGGCCATTCGCGAAGGCCGCCAGTGCGCACGTGCGGTGGATGAATTCCTGATGGGTTCCTCGCTGCTGCCACGCTGATTGGCTAATCGGCTAATTGGTATTCCGCGGTAAATGATTTATAAAATTTATATGATTTAAGACGTATTACGCAGTTTTCGTTTGACCCTGGACCCGGATCGGCGCAAGCCGGTCCGGTTTTTTTTTCGCGCCGTGCCTGCTTGCATTGCGGCACCCCCATGCCGCGTGGCCGCGCGTGTAAAATGGTCCATCGCCGCACGCCGGCACCATCCCTACGCACATCGCAATGGCAACCCCGATCCGCTACCGCATCACCTCCCTCGATCCTGCCTCTCACCTCTACGACGTCAGCCTTACCGTGGACAGCCCGGCCGCTGGCGGCCAGGTCTTCTCGCTGCCGGCCTGGATTCCGGGCAGCTACATGATTCGTGAATTCGGCAAGAACATCGTGCAGCTGCGCGGCGAGTCCAACGGCCGCAAGGTGGCGGTGAAGAAGCTGGACAAGCACACCTGGCAAGCCGCGCCCTGCAAGGGCGCGCTCACGCTGCACTATCAGGTGTATGCCTGGGACCTGTCGGTGCGCACGGCCCACCTGGACCGTACGCATGGCTTCTTCAATGGCACCAGTGTCTTCCTGGCCGCGCATGGTTTCGAGGACGGTGAGCAGGTGGTGGATATCGTCCGTCCGGAAGGGGAGGACTTCAAGCGCTGGCGCGTGGCAACCGCCATGCCGGAACTCAAGGCCAAGCGCTATGGTTTCGGGACTTACGTTGCACCGAACTACGATGCGCTGATCGATCATCCGGTAGAGATCGGTGACTTCGCCTTGGCCACGTTCCAGGCGCATGGCGTGCCACATGATGTGGTGATCACTGGTCGGGTGCCCAATCTCGACCTGGCGCGCCTGTGCGATGACTTGAAGAAGATCTGCGAAGCGCAGATTGCCTTCTTCGAGCCGCGCAGCAAGCGTGCGCCCATGGATCGCTACGTCTTCATGACGCTGGCCGTGGGCGATGGCTACGGCGGTCTGGAACACCGTGCATCGACTGCGTTGATCTGCTCGCGTGCCGACCTGCCCGTCAAGGGCAAGGCGGAGCAGACCGATGGCTACCGCACTTACCTGGGCCTGTGCAGCCATGAGTATTTCCACACCTGGAACGTCAAGCGCATCAAGCCCGCGGTGTTCGCACCCTACGATCTGCGCCAGGAAAATTACACCTCGCTGCTGTGGCTGTTCGAAGGCTTCACCAGCTATTACGACGATCTGTTCCTGGTCCGTACCGGCGTCATCGATCTCGACAACTACCTCAAGCTGGTCGGCAAGACCGTCACCGGCGTGCTGCGCGGCAGCGGCCGCAAGAAGCAGAGCGTGGCCGAGTCCAGCTTCGATGCCTGGGTCAAGTATTACCGCCAGGATGAAAACGCCAGCAATGCCATCGTCAGCTACTACACCAAGGGCTCGCTGGTAGCGCTGGGACTGGACCTGACCATCCGCACCCAGACCCGTGGCCGCCGCTCGCTCGATGATGTGATGCGCGGACTGTGGGTACGCTATGGCCGCGACTTCTACGACGGCAAGCAGCAGGGCGTGCCGGAAGACGAGATCCTGGCCATCATGGAAGAGTTGAGCGGCGCTGACCTCAAGCGTTTCCATGACCGCCACATCCGCGGCACCGAGGACGTGCCGCTGGAGGATCTGCTGCCGGCCTTCGGTGTGGCCTATGAAGCCAACGTCCCGGCCGATGCCAAGCCCTGGCTAGGCGCGCGCATCGGCAAGGAAGGTGGCGATGCCAAGCTGGCCGCGGTGTATGAGGGTGGTCCGGCGATGCTGGCGGGGCTGTCGGCGGGCGACAAACTGGTGGCCATCGATGGCCTGCGCGTACCGGCTTCGGGTCCCGACAGCCTGCTGGCACGCTATCGCATCAACGACACCGTGCGCATCCACGCCTTCCGCCGTGATGAGCTGATGGAATTCAGCCTCAGGCTCAAGTCCGATACCGCACCGCAGGTCACGCTCAAGGCGCTGGCCAAGCCGGTGGCGGTGCTGCGCCAGCGCCAGGCATGGCTGACCCTGAAGGGCCGCTGATTGGATGCGACGATGCCCGTCGCCATCCCGCCAGACGAAAAAAAACCCGCCAACGCAAATTGGCGGGTTTTTTCTTGCAGCGGAAAAAGCGAATTACTTGGCTTCTTCAGCGCCGCCAGCAGCTTCACCTTCAGCGGCCACTTGACCAGCCGGCACGGTGGCGGTGGCGATGGTCAGGTTTTCCTGGGTCACGGCGGTCACGCCGTTGGGCAGCTTCAGGTCAGCCAGGTGGATCGATTGACCGACGTCCAGCTTGGCCAGGTCGACTTCGATGAACTCAGGCAGGTTCTTCGGCAGGCAGGTCACGTCCAGTTCAGCAGCCACGTGGCTGATGATGCCGCCGTGCAGCTTGACGGCCGGCGAGACTTCAGCGTTCACGAAGTGCAGGGGCACCTTGGTGTGCAGCTTCTGGGAAGCATCCACGCGTTGGAAGTCAACGTGCAGGACCAGTTGCTTGAACGCGTGGACTTGGAAGTCACGCAGCAGCACTTGCTCGACCTTGCCGTCGATTTCCAGGTCCAGGATGGACGAGTGGAAGGTTTCCTTCTTCAGGGCGTGGTACAGCGCGTTGTGGTCAACAGCGATGTTCAGCGGTGCAGCGGTGCCACCGTAGACGATACCCGGGGTTTGACCCGCGCGACGCAGGCGGCGGCTCGCTCCGGTGCCCTGTTCATTACGCGGAAAGGCGATGACTTTCATGTGATAACTCCAATGTTGGCGGGGCTCGTCGTGGAATCATTCCATGGACGGTTGCCCCGTGAGATAAATATTCCCCGCGACCAGGGAATACGAAAAAACCTCGCTACGAAAAAACGCAGCGAGGCGAATGCAAAATCTTATTCAGCAAACAGCGACATCACCGAGTCACCCTTGGTGATGCGCTTGAAGGTCTCGGCCAGCAGGTCGGCGCAGGTCAGCTGACGTACCTTCGGGCAGCCGCGTGCAGCAGGCGACAGCGGGATGGTGTCGGTAACGACCAGTTCATCCAGCGGCGAATTGGCGATGCGATCGATGGCCGGACCCGACAGCACGGGGTGCGTACAGTAAGCCACGACCTTCTTGGCGCCACGTTCCTTCAACACTTCAGCTGCCTTGGTCAGGGTGCCGGCGGTATCGACCATGTCATCCATGATGACGCAGTTGCGGCCTTCGACTTCACCGATGATGTTCATCACTTCGGAGACGTTGGCCTTCGGACGGCGCTTGTCGATGATGGCCAGGTCGCAGTTCAGGCGCTTGGCCAGCGCACGGGCGCGCACCACGCCGCCGACGTCGGGCGACACGACCAGCAGGTCGTCGTAGTTCTTGTTGACCAGGTCACCCAGCAGGATAGGCGAGGCGTAGATGTTGTCCACCGGGATATCGAAGAAACCCTGGATCTGGTCTGCGTGCAGATCCATGATCAGGACGCGTTCGACGCCGGCTTCCTGCAGCATGTTGGCCACGACCTTGGCCGAGATGGCCACGCGCGCCGAACGCGGGCGGCGGTCCTGGCGGGCATAGCCGAAGTAGGGGATGGCGGCGGTGATGCGACCGGCCGATGCGCGCTTCAGGGCGTCGACCATGATCATGATTTCCATCAGGTTGTCATTGGTCGGTGCGCAGGTGGACTGCAGCACGAAGACGTCCTTGCCGCGAACGTTTTCATTGATCTCGACCATGACTTCGCCGTCGGAGAACTTGGAAACGTTGGCCTTGCCCAGCGGGATACCGAGTTTCTCAGCGACGCCGCGCGCCAGTTCGGGGTTGGCGTTGCCCGTAAAAACCATCAGGTTCTCAAGTGCCATGTGGGTATCCCTGGAATGCAATCGTTAAAAAGTCGAAAAGCCGACAATGCTTGACTTGTTCGGTCTCACATTGACGGCTTATTTTTCTGACTGGACCCGGGCCTGATCAAACAAGGCCTGTCCGAATTAAATGGCAGGGGAACAAGGATTCGAACCTTGGAATGCCGGAATCAAAATCCGGTGCCTTAACCAGCTTGGCGATTCCCCTACGCAACTTGCTGCTTGCCGTGTCGGCGCGCTCATCTTCAGGCGCTGCGTCTTCGTCAAACCAATTCTCTAACTCTCTCTTACGACTGCACTAAATGGGCGAGAGGATGTTCCTGCATCGCTTTGGCTTTCCAGCCGATCCAGCGCGAAGGCAATTGCTTGAGCACTTCGTCTGCCTGATGTTCGTGTTCGAATGCACAAAACACACAGGCGCCAGATCCGGTCATCCTCGCACTCCCGAATTTGCCCAGCCACTCGACTGCTGCTGCCACTTCGGGGAAATGTGCGGTTGCCACCATTTCCAGATCGTTTTTCCCGAAGCTGGAAGCAACTTGTTTCGTCGCATCAGGAAAGTCCGTTATTCTGACGGGTTGCGTATCCCTTGTCAACAACTTTGATGAAAAAATTATTGAAGTTGGAACAGATACGCCCGGCTCGATCACTACATACCAGCACTCGGCGGTCTGCAGTACCGACAATTCTTCACCCACACCTTCGGCGAATGCATTGCGGCCGAACAGGAAGAAGGGAACATCCGCACCCAGCTTCAGGCCCATCTCCATCAGCGAGGCGCGATTGTAGCCGCATTTCCATAAATGATTCAAGACCAATAATGTCGTTGCCGCGTCCGACGAGCCGCCACCGACTCCGCCGCCCATGGGCAGCACCTTGTGCACCGTGATGTCGGCGCCCAGCTGCATCTGGCCGCTGGCCTGGCGCAGCAGGTGCGCGGCACGGATCACCAGGTCCGATTCCTCGGGCACGCCGGGGACCTCGTTGGTGCGGCGGATCTGTCCATCCTCGCGCAGGGCAAAGTCGAGCGTGTCGCAGCGGTCGATGAGCTGGAACGCCGATTGCAGCAGGTGATAGCCATCCGGACGGCGGCCGGTCACGTGCAGGAACAGGTTCAGCTTGGCCGGTGCCGGGCAGGCGGTGAGGGTGGTGGTCATGCGCAGTACGGATTGTTCAGTGGTGGTTCAAACGAGGTGCAGGTCTAGCCCTCGGGGCTGGCATCAAGGCTTCTTCCAGCCATCGATGGCGATACGGATCGCCACCTTGCCGGCCTGCGTCGTGCTGCGGGTAAGGTCGATGCGCTTGGGGCGCGCCTGGCCGCTGGCGGCATCGCTCTCCCAGTTGGCATAGGTCACGCGCCAGCCATCGCGGGTGGTGAAGCTGGCATCGTTCTCGCCGGCCTTGGCCACGAAGGGCTTGCCGCTGGCATCGATGCCGCTGCCCTGCAGCCACTGGCGCATGCCCGAGACCGGCAGCGGCCAGCCCAGCGATTGCGCGGCCAGGGCGTCCACGTCGGCTGCCACCTGCGGCGCGCGGCCTGACTGCACCAGCGTGGCGATGCCGGGCTTGACGTTGATGGTGGCCACCGTCTGCCCCAAGGGCGAGAACATGTCCAGGTTCAACTCTTGCGCGGTCTGCTTCCAGAAGAAGCTGCCGTGCAAGGATTGCGGGCGGTCATCCTGCTCATACTGCACCGAGATGCGGCCATCGATCTCGATGCTGGACTGGTAAGCCGGGGCGGTGGTGTCCGGTGCCACGGCATCCTGCGACACCGTGGCGCAACCGCCGAGCAGGGCGGCCAGGCAGAGGGCGGCGGCCCCCGGAAAAGCGCGTGTTTTGCTCATAACTTCACATTGAGACGCGACAGCGTGCTTTTCAGGACTTCATTGTTGGGTTCCTTGAGGCTGACTTCGCGCCAGACCTTGCGGGCTTCGTCCTGCTTGCCATTGGTCCACAGGACTTCGCCCAGGTGCACGCCGATCTCCACATCCGGGCGCAGGCCATAGGCGCGGCGCATCTGGGTTTCGGCCTGTTCGGCACGGCCCAGGCGGAACAGCACCCAGCCCAGGCTGTCGGCGATGAAGGGATCTTCCGGCGCCAGGTCGGCTGCCTTCTGGATCAGTTCCAGCGCTTCCGGCAGGCGGATGTTGCGATCGGCCAGCGAATAGCCCAGCGCGTTGTAGGCGTGCTGGTTGCCCGGCGCCAGCTGCATCACGCGGCGCAGCGACTTTTCCATCTCGTCGAACTTGCCCAGCTTCTCCAGGACCATGGAATAGTCGTAGAGCAGGTCGGTATTGTTGGGGAAGCGCTGCAGGCCGCCCTTGAGCACGTCGGCGGCTTCCTGGTTGCGGTTGGCATCGCGCAGCAGGCCCGATTCGGCCAGCAGCAGTTGCAGCTGTTCGCCATCGTTGGTCGATTCGGCCTGGGCATCTTCCAGCGCCTTGCGCGCGCCTTCGACGTCATTCTTGCGGGCCAGCAATTGGGCGCGGCGCACCTGGATGTTCAGGTAGCCGTCGGTGCCGGGTTCGGCCTGGTCCAGGTAGCGCAGGGCCGAATCCAGGTCGCGGCGCTCTTCGGCGATGCGCGAGAGCAGCAGCAGGGCCTGGCTGGGATCGCGGTCTTCCTCGGGCTGGGCCGAGATCACCTGCAGGTAGCGCTGCAGATAGTATTCGGCATCCTTCAACTGGTCGGTCTGGGCCGAGAGCACGCCCAGCGCGAAGAGGGTGGTGGCGTCTTCGCCGTCTTCCTTCAGCAGGGTCTCGAACTGGGTGCGCGCCAGCTTGAAGTCTTTCTGCTCGACCAGGCTGCGGGCGTAGGCCACGCGCACCTCGCGCGCATCCGGATACTTGCGCAGGAAGTCCGTCACCAGCTTGGTCGCATCCTTGTTGTTGGAGGCGACCTGGGCGGCGGTGAGCACGGCCAGTTCCGAATCGGGCTTGATCTTCATGGCGGCAGCGGCTTCACGTTGCGCGGTGGCGCCGTCGCCCATGCCGAAGGCACCCTGGGCCAGGGCCAGGTGGGTTTCCATCAGGTTGCCGTAGGGCTTGCTGATGTTTTGCAGGATGGTATAGCTGGCCTGCTTGTCCTTGGCCCGCGCCAGCAGGCGCTGGATTTGCAGCAGCATCGGTCCGCGCGCCTGCGGGGCGGCATCGGCCAGGCGCTGGGTGAGCAGCGGTTCGATCTCGTCCACGCTGTCGGAGAGCATGATCAGGCCCAGGTAATTCTGCAGGGCTTCATCCGAGTGCGGCGCCAGTTCGGTCCACAGCCGTACCGCCACCAGCGCTTCGCCGGCCTGGCGCGCCGCCACGGCCATCTCGGCGGCCCGCTTGGCCAGGCGTGGATCGCGCGTCTGCTGCGCCGCGGCCAGCATGGTCACGTAGGCCGATTGCCATTGGCCGCGCTGGAAGGCGATCTCGGCTGTCAGCACTTTGTAAAGGACGTCCTCGCTCAGCTCCATGGCCGGCAGCGCGTCTTCCTGCTGCTGGACCTTGGCCTTGGGCGCCTTCTTGCGATTGGCAGGCTTCGAGGAAGCCGTCTTCTGGTCAGTGGCCGCCTGGGTGTTCTCCTTGTCGCCGGGCTGCTGGAAGCTCGCGCAGGCAGTCAGCAGCAGGGAACTGGTGAGGAGGGCGATGGTTTTTTTCAAGATGTCATCCTGACGATTCGAGAGAGTGTCGATTTTACGCGCAACAACCGTGGCGTTGCTGACCGCGCTGATAGTGCAGATAGCGCAGTGTAATCCATCTTTGACAAGCTTCTGTCCCGAGGTTGCACACGCGGCTTCAGGTCTTGATTTCGGCAAGTGCATTATCATATGCAGCTTCCCGCTAGCCCCGGCTAGCCCCGATCTCCCCGAACGCCAGCCCATGCCTGAATTACCAGAAGTTGAAGTCACCCGTCGCGGGGTCGCGCCCCATTTGGAAGGGCGCACCGTCAGCGGTGTCGTGCTGCGTCACACCGGCCTGCGCTGGCCTTTTCCGGAGGGATTGCATGCCCTGCTGGCCGGCCGCGTGATCCGCAGCACCGGGCGGCGCGGCAAGTACCTGCTGATCCATTTCGACCATGGCACGCTCATCGTGCACCTGGGCATGTCCGGCCACTTGCGCATCCTGCCGCCGGGCATCGCGCCGCAAAAGCACGACCACTTCGACCTCGAAGTCGGCGGGCAGGTCATGCGCATGACCGATCCGCGCCGCTTCGGTGCCATCCTGTGGCATGACCTGGCCGACGGTCACATCGAAGAACACCTGCTGCTGCGCAGCCTGGGCGCCGAACCATTGGAAGACAAATTCAGCGCCCGCGAGCTGTTCAACCAGACGCGCGGCCGCAGCGCCCCCATCAAGCAGGTGCTGCTGGCGGGCGACATCGTGGTCGGGGTGGGCAACATCTATGCGTCGGAAAGCCTGTTCAAGGCCCGCATCAATCCCAAGACCCCGGCCGGCAAGATCAGCCTGGCGCGTTATGAGCGCCTGGCCGAAGCCATCCGCGAGACGCTGGCGGCGGCCATCGAGCAGGGCGGCAGCACGCTGCGCGACTTCATTGCGGTCAACGGGCAATCGGGTTACTTCCAGCAGAATTATTTCGTCTACAACCGCACCGGCGAGCCTTGCCGCATCTGCGCGGCACCGATCCGCCAGATCAAGCAGGGCCAGCGCTCCACCTTTTACTGCGTGAGCTGCCAGAAATGAAGGGCATCGTCGAATCGCGCCGCAAGAAAGCGGCACCCGGTGAGGATGCGGGCACGCAGTATGAAGATCCCTCCTTTTCGGCGCAGGTCATCGCCTGGCAGAAGCAGCACGGCCGCCACAAGCTGCCCTGGCAGAACACGCGCGATGCCTATCGCGTGTGGCTCTCCGAGATCATGCTGCAGCAGACCCAGGTGGCGGCCGTGATTCCGTATTACCAGCGCTTCCTTGATCGCTGCCCGGACGTCTTCGCACTGGCCGCCGCGCCATCGGAAGATGTGATGGCGCTCTGGAGCGGCTTGGGCTACTACACCCGCGCGCGCAACTTGCACAAGTGCGCGCAGCGGGTGGTGGCCGAATACGGTGGCCGCTTCCCGGACGATCCGGCGCTGCTGGCCGATCTGCCCGGTATCGGGCGTTCGACGGCGGCGGCCATCGCCGCCTTTTCCTATGGGCGCCGCGCGGCCATCCTGGATGGCAACGTCAAGCGCGTGTTTGCGCGGGTGTTCGGGGTGGATGGCTATCCGGGTTCCAAGCCGGTCGAAGACCAGCTCTGGCTGCGCGCCGTGGCCTTGCTGCCGGAACAGGATATCGAGTCCTACACCCAGGGCCTGATGGACCTGGGCGCAACGCTGTGCGTGCGCGGCAAGCCCGCCTGCACGCGCTGCCCCCTGGCCGGACGCTGCGTGGCGCTGGCCGAGGATCGCGTGGCTGAACTGCCGGTGAGCAAACCGAAGAAGGCCGTGCCGGAAAAGGAAACGGTGATGCTGGTCATCACCCAGGGCGAGGATGTGCTGCTGGAGCAGCGCCCCGACAGCGGCATCTGGGGCGGCCTGCTGTCGCTGCCGGAAATCGGCGTGGGTAATGCCGAACACTTCGACAGCGCCGTGCGCACCCTGGTGGCACCCTATGGCGAACTGGAGGGTTGCCGCAAGCTGCAGCCGTTCTCGCACGTGTTTACGCACTTCAAGCTGCATGTGGCACCGTTCCAGGTGGCCCTCAAGAGCCGTACCCATCACATCGCCGAGCGCGGGCTGGTGTGGTATCCGGCGCGCAAGCTGGCCGATGCGCCGTTGCCGGCACCGGTCAAGAAATTGCTGTTGGGGGTGTTGCGGGCGGACGATCTGCTGGCCACCGCCTGAACAGTTCACCTGACACTTCAGGTTGTTGCACCTGACACTTCAAGCCCGCGCTCCTGACACTTTCGGAGCGCGCACCGGTCAGTTCAGCTGGCGATGCCTGCACACCACCTGTTCAGTGGCACGGAAATGACTGGCCAGTTGTTCCGCCAGATAGACCGAACGGTGCTGCCCACCGGTACAGCCAATGGCCACCGTGAGATAGCTGCGGTTGTCGTTCTTGAAGGAGGGCAGCCACTTTTCGACGAAGCCGCGGATGTCGTTGTACATGTCGGTCACTTCCGGATACGCCACCAGGAACTCGATCACCGGCGCATCGCGTCCGGTCAGCGGACGCAGCTCGGCGTCGTAATGCGGATTGGGCAGCATGCGGACATCGAACACCAGGTCGGCATCCAGCGGCAGCCCGTGCTTGAAGCCGAAGGATTCGATGAGCAGGGTCAGCGGCGAGCGCTGCAGGTCCACCAGGTCCTTGATCCAGCGCCGCAGCTTGTTGGAACTGAGTTGCGAGGTATCCATGACCAGCGCGATGTCCTGCAGGTCGCCCAGCATTTCCTTTTCCAGCGCGATGCACTCGGTCAGGGTCAGGCGGTCATTGGGATTGCGGCCCGGCAGCAGGCGGTGCGACAGCGGATGACTGCGGCGCGTCTCGGAGAAGCGGGTGATGAGGGTTTCGTCGGAGGCGGTCAGGAAGAACACCTTGACGTCGTGCCCGTCATCGCGCAACTGCTCGATGTCGGTGCGCAGCGTGGCCAGTGAATCGGCACTGCGCGCATCGGTGGCCACGGCCAGCATGCTGGCGCCTTCCTTGATGCGGGTCTGCACCAGGTCGCACAGCAGGGAGGGCGGGAGATTGTCGACGCAGAAATAGCCGGCGTCTTCCAGCACGTGAAGTGCTACCGATTTGCCGGAGCCGGAAATGCCGGTGATCAGAACGATTCGCATGGCGGAATCATAACGCATCGCCCGCGCCTGCGTGGCGGCACGGGTAGGCCAATCTGCCACCGAAAGTTTTCCCGTTGAGCGGGAAAGCCGCGCCCGGCTTATCCAGCTTATCCGGCTTATTCGCCGTTCATGGCGCGCCGCTGGCGTTCGATGAATTCCTTGAGGGTATCGATGCCGCGCAGTTGCAGGATGGTGTTGCGTACGGCCGCTTCCAGCAGCACCGCGATGTTGCGGCCGGCCGCAACGGGAATGACCACCTTGCGGATCGGCAGGCCCAGCACTTCCTCGTATTGGGCGTCCAGCGGCAGGCGTTCGTAGTTTTCTTCCAGCGTACTGCGGCGGACCAGGTGGACGATGAGCTTCAGGCGCATCTTGCGGCGTACCGCGGTCTCGCCAAAGATGGCCTTGATGTCCAACAGGCCCAGGCCGCGCACTTCCAGCAGGTTGGCCAGGAGCGGCGGGCAGCGGCCCTCGATCATGTTGGGTGCGATGCGCGCAAACTCCACCGCGTCATCGGCCACCAGGCCGTGGCTGCGCGAGATCAGTTCCAGCCCCAGTTCGCTCTTGCCCAGGCCGGATTCACCGGTGATCAACACGCCCACGCCCAGCACGTCCATGAACACGCCATGCATGGTGATCTGCTGGGCCAGCTTCTTGGACAGGTACACGCGCAGGTAGTCGATCACCTGCGCGGCCGGCAGCGGCGTGGAAAACAGCGGGATGTTCTTTTCATCGCACACCGCCAGGATATCGGGCGGGGTCGACAGGCCCTGCGCGATGATGAAGGCAGGCGGCTCACCGGCCACCAGTTCAGCGGTCTGGTAGGCGCGCGAGGTGTTGGAGAGGCGGTTGTAGTACTCGATTTCCTGGTGGCCGAAGACCTGCAGGCGGCCGGGGTGGATCAGGTTGAGGTGGCCGACTTGGTCGGAGGCCGAGACGGCATCGCCCGAGATCAGGCGTTCGCCACCCGGGAAGCCGGCGAACCAGCCCAGTTGCAGGGATTCACGGTTTTCTTCGTACAGCTGCTGAATCGACAACGCGGAATAATTGGGCATGGAGATCCGGATCTGCTCACAGGATTAGGTGCGGCCTTGCCGCCGGCTTGGTGCAGCCTGGTTGTGCCGGCCTCAGCCGGTTTTTTCCATCGAGGTCTGCCAGGTCACGATGCGCGCATGCACCACGGCAGGGTCGGGCTCGACGGTCAGTTCGTTGCGGAAGGCATCATCGGAAAACATCTCGGCGATTTCCGAGAGGATTTCCAGGTGCTGCTGCGTCACATTGTCGGGAATGAGCAGGAACACCAGCAGCTTGACCGGCTGGCCGTCAGGCGACTCGAAAGGAATCGGTGCGGCCAGGCGCATGAACAGCGCCAGCGGCGCCTTCAGGCCCTTGATGCGGCCGTGCGGCACGGCCACGCCATGCCCCAGTCCGGTCGAACCCAGGCGCTCTCGTGCGAACAGGTTTTCGGAAACGGTGGAGCGCGCGATGCCGCTGTTGTTTTCGAAGGTCAGGCCGGCTTGTTCGAAAGCTCTTTTTTTGCTGGACACTTCCAGATCCAGAACCACGTTTTCTGGAGACAGGATTTTTGCGAGATTAGTCATGACGCTCAAGGAATTGCTACGGACTGAAGCTTTGAGCAGGATTATAGGCTTCTTTGCCGATGCCGGAATGCTTTGAAAGCGCTGAACAGGAGGGGATTTCGGGCAGAAAACCCCGAATTGTCGCGAGTTGTTGCCTTCAAGCAGATGATCTTTGGCAACATCTTGCCTGAAGGGACAGGATACGGTGATGGTTGGCGACGATGTGCAGATCGTCGGCCTGGCTCATCGCTCATCGGACCACGTGGCGCGCGATGATGGATGAGCCAGCGCGCAGGCGAGCCGCCACGCCGCTGGCGTCTTACATCTCGATGCGGCCGAAGATCAGCAGCACGTCGCCATTGTTCTTGTTGGCCGAGAGGCGCGGCACGTAGGCGAACATGATCTTGGCCTTCTGCGTGCCGATGGAGGCCAGCGGCAGCGGCACCGGGAAGGGCACGCTGTGGAAGTAATCCTGGCGGCTCATGAGCATGGCGGTACCGCCCAGGCCCAGTTCCAGCCCGGTATGGGCGATCGGGAACACCCATTCATAAGCATAGCCGGCCATGTACTGCGGATGGCGGTGCGAATCCTTGAGGACGAAGCCGTACAGGGATTCATCATTGCCCTGTTCATTGCGCAAGGTCTTGCCATAGCCCAGGCCCCAGGCGTGTTCGTTGAGTTCGTTGAGCTTTTCGCGGGTATAGGTGCTGCGGCCATGATGCGCCACCCCTGACAAATAGAGAGCGCCATCGCCCTGGTTCCAGATGTTGGCCGCGTGGTCGCGGGTCTGCTGCCAGAGGCTGTACTGGTTGTCCTCGGCATGGGCGGCCGGCGCGATGGCCAGGGTGGCGGCTGCCGCCAGTGCCGCATTGCGCAGCATTGGGGCAAAAGTGAAGGAGTCGGCCTGGCGCCGGGGCTGGGAGGTGGTTTTCATGGTGGTGATGGAACGGAAATGCAAAAAACGCGACAACGGGGAAGCGGTGAGAACAGGGGTTGAAGCGGCCGGAGGCCAGAAAGGCGAGACGCCCGCAAGCTCATCTGCAAGGGATGGACCGGGACGAAGGTAAAAAAATCCCGTGATGAGGGTATTGCTCAAAAACAAGATGTTACCAAATCACAATCGCGATCACTACCCACCCGGGGCGACAAGCTGACCGCTTGCAAGATCTGGTAACAATTTGTTGACAGGCCGCGGCAGGCCGCCGCGGCGGAGGGAGGTCTTACTGGCGCGCGTTGCGCAATTGCGAAGGCGGCTTGGCGCTGGAGAAATTGCTGCGCCAGGGGTTGATGTCCAGCCCGCCGCGCCGGGTGTAGCGGGCATAGACCGCCAGCTTCTGCGGTTTGCAGTGGCGCAGGATGTCGGTGAAGATGCGTTCCACGCATTGCTCGTGGAATTCATTGTGTTCACGGAAGCCAATGATGTACTTCAGCAGCCGCTCCTGGTCGATGGGCGCGCCCACGTACTGGATCTGCACGCTGCCCCAATCGGGCTGGCTGGTCACCGGACAGTTGGACTTGAGCAGGTGTGACACCAGCGTCTCTTCCACCGTGGCTTCCTCCGTATTGGCGCGCAGCAGGCTGCCATCGGGATGGGCGCCCGTAGCGGCCGGTTCGATTTCCACATCGAGGCGGTCCAGCAGCAGGCCCGAAAGTTCGCCGAACTGCAACTGGCCGAACTGCGACGATTCGGTCAGCGTCACCTGCACGCTGGCGCCGGCGGCGGCCGAAAGATCAGCGCGCATCTTCGTGATCAGCTCGTCGGCGCTTTCCAGGCGTTCCTGGTTGAAGGAGTTCAGGTACAGCTTGAAGGACTTCGACTCGATGATGTTGGGCGAATCGGCCGGCACCATGAAGGTGGCGATGGCGATCTGGGGTTTGCCGCGCAGGTTCAGCCAGGAGATCTCATAGGCGGTCCAGAAGTCGGCGCCGAAGAAGGGCAGGGTGCCGCTGATCTGCAATTCGGCGCGCTTGGGCGCGCGCGCAATCGGGAACAGCAGGCTGGGATCGTAATGGGTCGGATATTCCGAGCTCTTGCCCAGGGGCGAGCTTTCCGGGGTGTGGCCGATGGTGGATGCGGACGGGGTGGTGTGGTCCATGTGAATACTCCTGCGGTGCTGCGGGTGACGTTCTGTGATGTTGCCGCCGCGCGCCGTTGACGGGGCGCGCGGCGTCGGCGTTGATCAGCCGAGGAAGAGCTTGTACAGCGGGTTCCTGGTTTCGTCCCAGTGGCGATAGCCCAGCTGGGCCAGGAAGGCGCGGAATTCCTTCATCTCCTTCTTCGGCACCTGCAGGCCGATCAGGATGCGGCCGACATCGCCGCCCTGGTTGCGGTAGTGGAACAGGCTGATGTTCCAGCCGGGGTTCATGCTGGAGAGGAACTTCATCAGCGCGCCCGGACGCTCCGGGAATTCGAAGCGATAGAGCAACTCATCGCCCGCCAGTTCACTCTTGCCGCCCACCAGGTGACGGATGTGGACCTTGGCCAGTTCATCATGGGTCAGGTCCAGCACGCCAAAGCCTGCCTTCTCGAAGTTGCGCGCGATCTTGCCCGCTTCATCCGCCGCCGACACCTGGATACCGACGAACACATGCGCCGCCTTGGCATCGCTGATGCGGTAGTTGAATTCGGTGACGTTGCGCGGGCCGACGGTTTCGCAGAAGCGGCGGAAGCTGCCACGTTCTTCCGGAATGGTGACGGCGAAGACCGCTTCACGCGCCTCGCCGTTGTCGGCCATTTCGGCCACGAAGCGCAGGCGGTCGAAGTTCATGTTGGCACCGCAGGCGATGGTGATCAGGGACTCGCCCTTGATCGGCTTCTTGCTGGCGCGGGCACGCTCCACGTAAGCCTTGGCACCGGCCACGGCCAGCGCACCGGCGGGTTCGACGATGCTGCGGGTGTCCTGGAAGATGTCCTTGATGGCGGTGCAGACGGCATCGGTGTCGACGATGATGACTTCGTCCACCAGTTCTTTGGCGATGCGGAAGGTTTCTTCACCTACCAGCTTGACGGCCGTACCGTCCGAGAACAGGCCAACGTCCGGCAGGGCCACGCGGCGGCCGGCTTTGAGGCTGCGCGCCATGGCGTCGGAGTCGGTGGTCTGTACGCCGATGATCTTGATGTCCGGGCGCACTGCCTTGACGTAGGAGGCCACGCCCGCAATCAGCCCGCCACCGCCGATGGCCACGAAAATGGCGTGGATCGGGTCCGGGTGCTGGCGCAGGATTTCCATGCCCACCGTGCCCTGGCCGGCGATCACGTAAGGATCGTCGAAGGGGTGGACGAAGGTCAGCTTCTGCTTCTTTTCCAGCGTCAGCGCGTGTTCGTAGGCATCGGTGAAGGAGTCGCCGAAGAGCACCACTTCGCCGCCGCGCGCCTTGACGGCATCGATCTTCACCTGCGGGGTGGTGGTGGGCATGACGATCACGGCGCGGCAGCCCAGGCGTGCTGCGGAGAGGGCCACGCCCTGGGCGTGGTTGCCCGCCGAGGCGCAGATGACGCCGCGCTTCAGTTGCGCCGGCGTCAGGTGGGCCATCTTGTTGTAGGCGCCGCGCAGCTTGAAGCTGAACACGCTCTGCATGTCTTCACGCTTGAAGTAAATTCGATTATCAATCCTTTGCGACAGCGTATTCGCCAGTTCCAGCGGGGTTTCTTGGGCGACGTCGTAGACGCGGGCGGTCAGGATCTTTTTCAGATAATCGTTACTCATGTTGGTCATCAATGAAGTGAAGTCAGGCGAGCAGCAGCGGGTTCAGGCGCGGTCATATCGCAATCAGGGTAAAAGGAATCAAGGCTGGGTAAGCCGCTCGGGATTTCCGCCTGGACCGGGCTGGCAGGTCACCGGTCCGGACCAGGGGAACTGGACATTATAAGGGAGCCGGGCAAGGCCACGGCAAGCGCGCAATGCCCGGTGCCGCAGATGAATCTTTCTTCGCGTCTTGAATCCAAGCCCGGCGGCACCAGCTAGAATGCACGCTGCGCCACCAGACCGGCTTGACGGGTGGCAAGTTTCCCACCTGGCTGCGGCCAGCCCTTCACCTACCTGCCTCCTGCATGATCGAATCCGCCGTCCTCTGGCTGCTCAATATCCTTGCCATTCCTACCGTCGGCCTGACCTCGGTGTTCCTGATCAGCTTCATTTCGGCCACCCTGCTGCCGCTGGGTTCGGAACCGGCGGTCTTTGCCGTCATCAAGGCCAGTCCCGAGATGTTCTGGCCGGTGATCCTGGTGGCTACCTTCGGCAACACCTTGGGCGGCATCGTCGACTATTGGATGGGCTATGGGGCCAAGCAGGCGTTTGCCAAGGAGCGCTCCTCGCGCTGGTTCCACTGGCTGGAGCGCTTCGGTGCCAAAACCATGCTGCTGGCCTGGCTGCCCGGCATCGGCGACCCCATCTGCACCCTGGCCGGCTGGCTGCGGCTGCCGTTCTGGCCATCGGTGTTCTATATGGCCATCGGCAAGTTCATCCGCTATGTGCTCATGACCTGGCTGCTGCTGAACGTGCCGGATGGCTTCTGGCACAAGCTGGGCAACTGGCTGGCGTAAATTTTTGGAAAGATGAAGGAAAACGGCGCCGCAAGGGCGCCGTTGGCATTTCTGGGGGAACGTTGGAATTATCCTGCCAGGGTCGGCACGAGGTTTTCCAGCAAGCGGATGGCCAGGAAGGTGGCCGTTACGCCCAGCACGGCGAAGTGGCGGGTCTTGAGTTTCATGGCCAGGCCGGTGTCTTCATTGAGGATGGCGGTGTGCATGGTGATCTCCTTGTGGCGTCGTCGCGGCCCGGTCAGGCCTTGCATTGGGCATAGTCGGCCAGGGTAATGGCCAGGTTTTCCAGGAATTCGGTCATCAGGGTTTGCAACATGGGTTCTCCTCGGGGGAACGGGTCAGGGCATTTCCCTGATGGCTGGGTAGTTGAAGCGGATTATAGATTTCAATAATCAATTAATGAAAATTGATTGTATTTATAAATCCAATTGCTGCTGCCTATTGAGCCGGCCTGCAGCGCAAACGTCGCCGATCCGCCGCACAAGGTCTTCCAAAGCTCATGCAAGCGCGCCCAAAACCCGGGTCCGGCCATCGCGAGTTTTGCCAATAGGCTAAAATGCACCTCCGGCAGCAGATTTACCTCATACATCGATGAACGCCCCCGCACAGATCCAGGCTTTGCTTACAGACGCGCCGCATGGCGCCGCGACACCGCGCTTGCGCGAAATCCCTTACAACTACACTTCCTTCTCCGATCGCGAGATCGTGATCCGGTTGTTGGGCGAAGCTTCCTGGTCCCTGCTCGACGAGCTGCGCGGCAAGCGCCAGACCGGCCGTTCGGCGCGCATGCTGTATGAAGTGTTGGGCGATATCTGGGTGGTCCGCCGCAATCCCTACCTGCAGGACGACCTGCTGGACAACCCCAAGCGTCGCGCCGCCCTGATCGAGGCGCTGAACCATCGCCTGGGCGAAGTGGACAAGCGCCGCCTGGCCACCGACCTGGCCGAATCCGGCGACGCCGAGGCCCAGCGCCGCAGCGCCAGCGTGGAAGCCTTGCTGAAGGCCGCCCGCAAGGCCATCGGTGATTTCGCTGAAGAATTCCGCCAGACCTATGACTTGCGCAAGCGCGCCACCAAGGTCCTGGGCCGCTATACCGCCAAAGACAACATCAAGTTCGACGGCCTCTCGCGCGTCTCCCACGTGACCGACGCCACCGACTGGCGCGTCGAGTACCCCTTCGTGGTGCTGACCCCGGACAGCGAAGACGAGATGGCCGGCCTGGTCAAGGCCTGTATCGAACTGGGCCTGACCATCATCCCGCGCGGCGGCGGCACCGGCTACACCGGCGGCGCCATTCCCTTGACGCCGATGTCGGCCGTCATCAATACCGAAAAGCTGGAACAGCTGGGCGCGGTCGAGATGGAAATCCTGCCCGGCCTGGACAAGCCCTACGCCACCATCTATTCGGGTGCCGGCGTGGTCACCAAGCGTGTCTCGGATGCGGCTGAAAAGGCCGGCTTCGTCTTCGCCGTGGACCCGACTTCGGCCGAAGCCTCCTGCATCGGCGGCAACGTCGCCATGAACGCCGGCGGCAAGAAGGCCGTGCTGTGGGGCACCGCCCTGGACAACCTGGCCAGCTGGCGCATGGTCGACCCCCAAGGCGACTGGCTGGAAGTGACCCGCCTGGACCACAACCTGGGCAAGATCCACGATGTGGAAGTGGCGCGCTTCAAGCTGGAGTGGTCGCATCCCGGTGAAAAGGGCCAGAAGACCGAAGTCTTCAAGACCGAGATCCTGGAAATCTCCGGCAAGAAATTCCGCAAGGAAGGCCTGGGCAAGGACGTCACCGACAAATTCCTCTCGGGCCTGCCCGGCGTGCAGAAGGAAGGTTGCGATGGCCTGATCACCTCGGCGCGCTGGATCCTGCACAAGATGCCCAAGCAGACCCGCACGGTCTGCCTGGAGTTCTTCGGCCAGGCGCGCGATGCGATTCCCTCGATCGTCGAGATCAAGGATTACCTGGACGCCGAAACCAAAAAGGGCGGCGCCATCCTGGCCGGCCTGGAACACCTGGACGAGCGCTACCTGCGCGCCGTCGGCTATGCCACCAAGTCCAAGCGCGGCGTGCTGCCCAAGATGGTGCTGATCGGCGATATCGTCGGTGACGACGAAAACGCCGTGGCGGCAGCGGCCTCGGAAGTGATCCGCATGGCCAACAACCGCGTGGGCGAAGGCTTCGTGGCCGTGAGCCCGGAAGCGCGCAAGAAATTCTGGCTGGACCGTTCGCGCACCGCCGCCATTGCCAAGCACACCAACGCCTTCAAGATCAACGAAGACGTGGTGATCCCGCTCAATCGCATGGGCGAATACACCGACGGCATCGAGCGCATCAACATCGAACTGTCGATCAAGAACAAGCTGCAACTGCTGGCCGAACTGGACAGCTTCTTCGTCAAGGGCAACCTGCCGCTGGGCAAGAGCGACGACGCCGAGGGTGACGACATCCCCGCCGCCGAAATGCTGGAAGACCGCGTCCACCAGGCCGAAAGCCTGCTGGAACAGACCCACGCACGCTGGTCCTACCTGCTGGCCAACCTGGACAAGCCGCTGGGTGAAGCCAAGGCCGAACTGGCCGCACTGGGCCTGGAAAAGATGCTGCCGGTGTTCGAGCAGCGCCTCATCGACCAGCCCGAAGCCGCTGTCTTCCACGTGGTGCAGGATCGCACCGTGCGCATTTCCTGGAAGCAGGAAGTGCGTGCGCAACTGCGCCAGATCTTCTCGGGCGCGGCCTTCAAGCTGATCCTGGAAGAATGCCAGGCCATCCACAAGCGCGTGCTGCGCGGCCGTGTCTTCGTGGCGCTGCACATGCACGCGGGGGATGGCAACGTGCACACCAACATCCCGGTCAATTCCGACCACTACGAAATGCTGCAGGATGCCCACGTCGCCGTGGCGCGCATCATGAAGCTGGCCCGTTCGCTCAATGGCGTGATCTCGGGCGAGCACGGCATCGGCATCACCAAGCTGGAATTCCTGACCGAAGACGAGATCGGCGAATTCCGCGAATACAAGAAGCGCGTGGACCCCGAAGGCCGTTTCAACAAGGGCAAGCTCCTGAACCTGCCCGGCATGGAAGCCGACCTCTCCAACGCCTACACGCCGTCGTTCGGCCTGATGGGCCACGAGTCGCTGATCATGCAGCAGAGCGACATTGGCGCGATTGCCAGCAGCGTCAAGGACTGCCTGCGCTGCGGCAAGTGCAAACCGGTCTGCTCGACCCACGTGCCGCGTGCCAACCTGCTGTACTCGCCGCGCAACAAGATCCTGGCGACTTCGCTGCTGGTGGAAGCCTTCCTTTATGAAGAGCAGACCCGCCGTGGTGTCTCCATCAAGCATTGGGAAGAATTCGAGGACGTGGCCGACCACTGCACGGTGTGCCACAAGTGCGTCACGCCTTGCCCTGTCGATATCGACTTCGGCGATGTCTCGATGAACATGCGCAACCTGCTGCGCAAGATGGGCAAGAAGTCCTTCAATGCCGGCACCAATGCGGCCATGTTCTTCTTGAACGCCACCGACCCGGCCACCATCAACGCCACCCGCAAGGTGATGACGCAGTGGGGCTTCAAGGCGCAGCGCCTGGGCAACGACCTGATGAAGAAGTTTGCCAAGAAGCAGACCCAGAAACCGCCCGCCACCGTCGGCAAGCCGCCGGTCAAGGAGCAGGTGATCCACTTCATCAACAAGAAGATGCCGGGCAACCTGCCCAAGAAGACGGCGCGTGCGCTGCTGGATATCGAGGATGACAAGATCGTCCCCATCATCCGCAACCCCAAGACCACCACTGCCGATACGGAGGCGGTGTTCTATTTCCCGGGCTGCGGTTCGGAGCGCCTGTTCTCGCAGGTCGGCCTGGCCACGCAAGCGATGCTGTGGAATGTCGGCGTGCAAACGGTGCTGCCGCCGGGCTACCTGTGCTGCGGTTATCCGCAACGCGGGACCGGCGACTTCGAAAAGGGCGAGAAGATCATCACCGACAACCGCGTGCTGTTCCATCGCATGGCCAATACGCTGAACTACCTCGACATCAAGACCGTCGTGGTGTCCTGCGGTACCTGCTACGACCAGCTGCAGGGCTATGAATTCGAGAAGATCTTCCCCGGCTGCCGCATCATCGACATCCACGAATACCTGCTGGAGAAGGGCGTCAAGCTCGAAGGCGTGACCGGTACCCGCTACATGTACCACGACCCCTGCCACAGCCCGATGAAACAGCAGGATCCGTTGAAGACGGTCAACTCGCTCATCACCACGGTGGACGCGCAGAAGATCGAGAAGAACGATCGCTGCTGCGGCGAGTCGGGCACCTTCGGCGTATCGCGTCCGGATGTCTCGACCCAGGTCCGCTTCCGCAAGGAAGAGGAAATGAAGAAGGGCAGCGACAAGGTCCGCGCCGATGGCTTCACCGGCGACGTCAAGATCCTGACCTCCTGCCCGTCCTGCTTCCAGGGCCTGTCGCGCTACAACGAGGATGCCGGCACCACTGCCGACTATATCGTCGTGGAAATGGCGCGCCACCTGCTGGGCGAAAACTGGATGCCGGAATACGTCGAGCGCGCCAACAATGGCGGCATCGAACGTATCCTGGTGTAAGCCATGAGTGCCTCCGTGGTTCCCGCTTGCGAGCTGTGCGCCGGCGATGGTGGCGAGGTGCTGTGGCAGCATCCCGCGTTTCGCGTGGTGTTGGTCGATGAGGCCGATTATCCGGGCTTCTGCCGGGTGATCTGCCACGCGCACGTGAAGGAAATGACCGACCTCGCCCCGGCCCAGCGTACGCTGCTGGCCAATGCGGTGTGGGCGGTCGAGGCCGCCCAGCGCGAGGTGATGCAGCCCGAGAAGGTCAACTTGGCCACGCTGGGCAACATGACCCCGCACGTGCATTGGCATGTGATCCCGCGCTTCACCGACGATCGCCATTTCCCCAGCCCGGTCTGGGCCGAGCCGCGCCGTGCGGCCGATGATGCCTCGCTGGCCGCGCGCCGCGCACTGCTGCCGCAGTTGCGCGAGGCTGTGCGCCGGCATCTCGATGCGGCGGGCCTGACGGCCTGAGGCTGGCAAGCGCCCGGCCTGCGGTGACGCAGCCGGGTGCGATGTTTCTTCTCACCAATTTCAACAAGGGAGAGCCCATGAGCGCCCCGTCTTCCCCGGTTCCGGTGTCCTTCAAGGTGCGCAAGCTTTCGCGCGTGGTCGAGGTCGAGTTCGATGATGGCGTGATGTTTTCCCTGCCCTTTGAATTGCTGCGCGTCCTTTCGCCCTCGGCCGAAGTGCGCGGCCACGGGCCCGGCCAGGAAGTGCTGCAGACTGGCAAGCGCGATGTCGAGATCCACGGCATCGAACCGGTCGGCAACTATGGCGTCAAACCGCTGTTCTCGGACGGCCACGCCAGCGGCATCTTCACCTGGGATTACCTCTACCAGCTCGGCCGTGACCAGGCCGCCCTGTGGGAAGCCTATCTGCAGAAACTGGAAGCGGCCGGCTTCACCCGTGAAAGCGGGCGCGATCACCAGCCCGAGGTGGCAGGCGGCCACGGCTGCGGCCATTCGCACTGAGGCGCGGCGCCTCCTGATCCAGGGCAAGCTCTGCGCTGGCCCGTCTCTTATAATGTCGTCTTCATCGTTACAGGCCCAGCCATGACCAACACCACCCATTTCGGTTACGAAACCGTCAAAGAAGAAGAAAAGGTCCGCAAGGTCGCGGAAGTGTTCCACTCCGTCGCTGCCAAGTACGACGTGATGAACGACTTCATGTCGGCCGGCCTGCATCGCATCTGGAAAGCCTTCACCATCGCCCAGGCCGGCGTGCGCCCTGGCTTCAAGGTGCTCGACATCGCCGGCGGCACCGGTGACCTCTCCAAGGTCTTCGCCAAGCAGGCCGGTCCCAGCGGCGAGGTCTGGCTCACCGACATCAACGAATCCATGCTGCGCGTGGGCCGCGATCGCCTGCTCAACAAGGGCATCGTCACCCCGACCATGCTGTGCGATGCCGAGAAGCTGCCCTTCCCGGACAATTATTTCGACCGCGTCTCGGTGGCCTTCGGCCTGCGCAACATGACCCACAAGGATGCCGCCCTGGCCGAGATGCGCCGCGTGCTCAAACCTGGCGGCAAGCTGCTGGTGCTGGAATTCTCCAAGGTCTGGGAACCGCTGAAGAAGCCCTATGACGTCTATTCCTTCTCGGTCCTGCCGTGGCTGGGCAAGAAGGTCGCCAACGATGCCGACAGCTATCGCTACCTGGCCGAATCGATCCGCATGCACCCCGACCAGGAAACCCTGAAGCAGATGATGGAACAGGCCGGCCTGGACCGCGTGCAGTATTTCAACCTGACCGCCGGTGTGGCTGCACTGCATACGGGCATTAAGATGTAATTAACGCTGGGCGAGCCAGCATTAAGGCTGGCTTAATTCTCCCCGGCGACAATGATGACTCCGATTCTGCGGACTTGCTTTTCCCTCGGGCCGCCCGCAGCTTCGGCATCATCCACAAGAGGCAAGCCCATGAAAAAAATATTCCTCGCACTGCTGCTGGCGATCACGTCGCTCTCGCTCATCATGTCGCCCGCCGAGGCCAAGCGCCTGGGTGGCGGTGGTTCTTTCGGCAAACAGTCGTCCAACTATTCGCGCCAGGCAGCGCCCTCTGCGCCGTCCTCGCCGTCCTACAGCCAGCCTTCCCGTCCTGCCGCACCGGCCGCCGCGCCGCAAAGTGCCCCCATGCCCAAGCCCGCCAGCCCTTGGCGCAACGTGCTGGGCGGTGCGCTGCTGGGCTTCGGCCTCGGTGCGCTGATGTCGCACTTCGGGATCGGTGGCGCGCTGGGCGGCATGCTGGGTTCGCTGCTGACCATCGCGCTGCTGTGCGCGGCGGTGATCTTCCTGGTCCGTCTGTTTGCCCGTGGCCGTGAAGCACAGAACAACAATCCGGCCTATGCCACACCGATGCCGGGCGTGAGCCCCATCGGCAGCGCCGCCGGTGCCACACCGGAAATCGGTTCGGGCCTGCGCGACATCAATCCGCCGCCATCCGTCCCGCATGCGCCGCCCGCCGCCCTGCAAGGCAATGGCTACGGCGGCACGGCCCAGCCGGCGCAGATCCAGCAATGGGGCATCCCCGAAGGCTTTGATACGGCCGGTTTCGTGCGCAATGCCAAGACCTACTTCATTCGCCTGCAGGCGGCGTGGGATCGTGCCGATGTCAATGACATCCGTGAATTCACCACGCCCGAGATGTTCGCCGAACTGCGCATGCAACTGACCGAACGGGGTGCCGCGCCCAATGCCACCGATGTCGTGCAGCTCGACGCGCAACTGCTGGGCATCGAGACCATGGCCTTCGATTACCTGGCTACGGTGCGCTTCCAGGGTCTCATCAAGGAAGCGCCGGATGCCTCGGCCGAACCCTTCGCCGAGATCTGGAATCTCTCCAAGCCGCTCAACGGCAGCGGCGGCTGGGTGCTGGCGGGTATCCAGCAGGTCTGATGCAGGCGCAAGGCGCGCTGGATCAAGCCAGCTGCAGTGCCTGAACCTTGCCAGTGCGCCAAGCTGGTACACTTGAAACCGCCCGGCTTTTGCGGGCGGTTTTATTTTGGCGGAGGGAATTCTTTCTGCTCCGGCGTACTCAACCCGTAGTCCTCCGATCCACCCGATTCTGGAATCCATGTCCGTGCTGCCCGATCCGTCCACTCTTGTCTCCGGCCTCGATCCGATGAAACCTGCCGCTGCGGTGATCAACCACCTGCTGGCCCAGGAGCCGTGGGCGCGCGACACCCTCATGGCCCACGCCGGCAAGGTCGCCTGCATCGATACCGGCGTGATGCAATTGCGCCTGAAGGTGACCGGCGATGGCTACCTGCAGGACGTGCCCGCCGATACGCTGGCCAATGTCACCATCCGCCTGAAGCTCTCTGACCTGCCGCTGATTGCCGCCAACCGCGAGCGCGCCGTCTCTTACGTCAAGCTGGAAGGCGATGCCGATTTCGCCAATGCCATTTCGCAGTTGAGCCAGAAGCTGCGCTGGGATGCCGAGGATGACCTCTCCCGCGTGGTCGGCGATGTCGCTGCCACCCGCATCGTCTCCGGCGCGCGCGGCCTCTTCGATGCTGCCCGCACCACGCAGCGCAAGCTGACCGAAAACCTTGCCGAGTATTTCCTGGAAGAACAACCGATGCTGATCCGCCCCCGCCAGTTGCAGGATTTTTCCGCCGACGTCGTGCGCCTGCGCGATGACCTGGAACGCCTGTCCAAGCGTATCGAGAAACTGGAGCGTCGTTAAATGCTGCTGCGTTCCATGCGTCTGCTCAAGATCATCCGTGTGGCCATTCTTTACGGCCTGGATGAAATCATCGCTTCCGAATTCGCGCCCCCGCGCATTGCCCGCATCATCAACCGCATCTTCTTCTGGCGCGACCTGACCGCCCCACGCGGTGAGCGCTTGCGCCGCGCGCTGGAGGATCTCGGTCCCATCTTCATCAAGTTCGGCCAGGTGCTCTCGACCCGGCGCGACCTGATGCCGCCCGATATCGCCAATGAACTGACGCTGCTGCAGGACCGCGTGCCGCCCTTCGATTCGGAACTGGCGGTCAAGCAGATCGAGAAGTCGCTGGGCGCACATCCGGACCAGCTCTTCGCCAGCTTCGAGCGCACCCCGGTGGCTTCGGCCTCGATCGCGCAGGTGCACTTCGCCACCCTGAAGGATGGCAAGGAAGTGGCGGTCAAGGTGCTGCGCCCCGGCATGCGCGACATCATCGATCACGACATCGGCCTGATGCACGTAGCCGCCGACTGGCTGGAACGCCTGTGGGAAGACGGCCGTCGCCTGAAGGCCAAGGAAGTCGTGGGCGAGTTCGACAAGTACCTGCACGACGAGCTCGATCTCATGCGCGAAGCGGCCAACGCCAGCCAGTTGCGCCGCAACTTCGCCGAGTCCACGCTGCTGATGGTGCCGGAGATGTATTGGGATTATTGTTCATCCTCGGTGATCGTGATGGAGCGCATGCATGGCATTCCGATCTCGCAGACCGAGCGCCTGCGCGCCGAAGGGGTGGACCTGTCCAAGCTCTCGCGCGATGGCGTGGAGATTTTCTTCACCCAGGTGTTTCGCGATGGCTTCTTCCACGCTGACATGCACCCCGGCAACATCCTGGTGTCGGTGGCCCCGGAAACTTTCGGCCGCTATATCGCGCTGGACTTCGGCATCGTCGGCACGCTCAATGATTACGACAAGGATTACCTGTCGCAGAATTTCCTGGCCTTCTTCCGCCGCGATTACAAGCGCGTGGCCGAGGCCCACATCGAATCCGGATGGGCCCCCAAGGAAACCCGCGTCGATGAACTCGAAGCCGCCGTGCGTGCCTGCTGCGAACCGATCTTCGACCGCCCGTTGAAGGACATCTCCTTCGGCCAGGTGCTGCTGCGCCTGTTCCAGACCTCGCGTCGTTTCAACGTGGAAGTGCAGCCGCAACTGGTGCTGCTGCAGAAGACCCTGCTCAACGTCGAAGGATTGGGCCGCCAGCTCGATCCGGACCTGGACCTGTGGAAGACCGCCAAGCCCTATCTCGAACGCTGGATGAGCGAACAGATCGGCTGGCGCGGTTTCGTCGAACAGCTGAAGGTGGAAGTGCCGCGTTACAGCCGCTTGCTGCCGGAACTGCCGCGCCTGGCGCACCAGGCGCTGACGCGCTACACCGAAGGCGAGAACCAGCCGCAGAACACCGAGCTGATTCGCAAGCTGCTGGCCGAGCAGCGGCGCACCAACATGCTCTTGGGCGTGATCGTCTATTTCGGCGGCGGGCTCATCGGCGGCATCATCGTGATCCAGGTGCTGATGCACTTCCTGAAGTTCTATTGATGTAAATAATTTAGATATTTAGATATTTAGATATTTAGATAGTTTGGATAGTTTGGATAGTTTGGATAGTTTGGATAGTTTGGAAAATATCTAGAATTGTCTCCAGCAAGCGCCGGCCTATGCCGGCGTTTCGCATGGTTCAACCAAAAACGATAAAGGCCAGAAAACACCGTGGGAACCGACGACAACAGCCTGTCCGATGCGCGCGTGCGCATGCTGCCCTATATCGTGGCGGCGACTTTCTTCATGGAGTATCTCGATACCACCATCATCGCCACGGCCTTGCCGCAGATGGCGCAGTCCTTCGGTGTCGGCCCCAACGAACTGAGCCTGGGCATGACGGCCTACATGCTGACGCTGGCCGTCTTCATTCCCATCAGCGGCTGGGTGGCCGACCGCTTCGGTTCGCGTACCGTGTTCGGATTGGCCATTGCCATCTTCACGTTCGCTTCCATCCTGTGCGGTTTTTCGCAGAACGTGTGGGAGTTCACCGCAGCGCGCGTGCTGCAGGGGCTGGGCGGGGCGATGATGGTGCCGGTCGGACGCATAATCGTAGTGCGCAGTACCGGCAAGGACAGGCTGATGAAAGCCATTGCCACCATCACCTGGCCGGCCATCGTGGCACCCGTGGTGGGACCATCAATCGGTGGTTTCATCACCACCTATGCTTCCTGGCATTGGATCTTCCTGATGAACGTGCCGTTCGGTATCGCCGCGTTCATTGCAGTGATGCGCGTGGTGCGCAATGAACACGGGCACAGCAAGCGGCCGCTGGATGTGATTGGCTTCCTGCTCTCGGGCGCGGCGCTCACTTCGCTGCTGTATGGCACCGAGATCGCCAGCCATATGGAATCCAACATCAAGGTGGCGTTAGGCTTCGTGGGCCTGGGTGTGGTGCTCGGGTACGGCGCGTGGTGGCACATGCAGCGCATCGAACATCCGCTGCTGGATTTTTCCAGCCTGCGCATCCCGACCTATTCGGTGACGGTGCTGACCGGTTCGCTTACGCGTATCGGCGTGGATGCGGTGCCTTACCTGATGCCGCTGATGTTCCAGATCGGTTTCGGCCTGACGGCGTTCCAGTCGGGTTTGCTGCTGCTGGCCACTGCCCTTGGCAATCTCGGCATGAAGGCGTTCACCACGCGCATCCTGCAGCGCTTCGGTTTCCGCAGCGTCGCGGTCAACAATGCGGCCATCGCCGGCTGCCTCATCATTGCCTGCGGTTTGCTTACGCCAAGCACGCCGCTTCCGGTGATCCTGGGGGTGATCTTCTGTTATGGGCTGTCGCGGTCGATGCAGTTTTCTACCCTGGCCACGCTGGCTTATGCCGATATCAGCGATGCCCGCAAATCCTCGGCCAGTACCCTCTGGAGCGTGGCGCAGCAGATGACCATCGGCATGGGCATCGCCTTCGGTGCGCTGGCCTTGCGGATCGCGGCGGCGCTGCGGGGCGAGGAGATCGATGCCAGCGGCGCGCATTTCACGCTGGGCGATTTCCAGTGGGCCTTTGCGATGGCCGGTGTAGTGACATTGATCTCGGTGATCGGCTATCGCGGCCTGGCGCGGGACGCTGGCAGCAACATCGGTGGCGGGATGCGCGCGGCGCAAGGCAAGCGCTGAACTGCTCCGGCGCGACTTCAGCGGTGCGCCGAAAAGCGCTCCGCCAGGCGCTCGCGGCGGAAGTGCTCGACCACGAAGTCGACGAATACCCGCGTCTTGGCCGGCAGCAGCCGCGCCGCAGTGAAGTAGAGCGAGAGCATGCCGGTATCCACGTACCAGTCCGGCAGCACCCGTACCAGCGTGCCGCGGTCCAGATAGAGCAGGGCGTGCGGCATCGACACCAGCGTGATGCCCAGCCCCGCTTCGGCCACTTCGCAAGCCGCATTGGCATCGCTCATGGTCATGCGTTGCTGCAGCGTCACCGGGGCCTGCTGGCCGCCGTGGTCGCGTAGCGAGAAGGGCCGCACGCGTCCCGTCTGGGGCGAGCGGATCAGGATGCCCGCATGCTCGGCCAGGTCGGCCGGCGAGCGCAAGGCCGGATGCGTCTCCAGGTAGGCGGGCGAGGCCAGCAGCACCCGATGCGCCGGGGCCAGCTCGCGCGCCACCACGCCGGGCGACAGCTCGGTGCCGCCGGCGATGGCGGCATCAAATCCCTCGGTGATGAGATCCACCGAGCGGTTCTCGAAATGCCAGTCCGGCTGGATGCCCGGATAGCGTCCCAGGAATTCTCCCAGCAAGGGCACGATGTATTGCCGCCCGAAACCAGTCCCCATGCTGACCTTGAGCGTGCCGGCCGGTTGCCCGCCGGCGCTGGCCAGATTGGCCACGGCACTGCGGATGGCTTGCAGGCCGCCGCCCACTTCTTGCAGGAATCGTTCGCCCGCTTCGGTCAGCGAGAGCTTGCGGGTGCTGCGGTGAAACAGCCGCACGCCCAGTGAGGTCTCCAGCCGTGCCACGTTCTTGCCCACCGCCGCCGAGGTCAGGCCGAGCTGGCGTGCCGCCGCCGAAAAGCTGCCGGCGTGGGCCGCAGCGACGAAGCATTCGATGCTGGTCATGGTTTCCATCGCTTGATTCTAAACCATTGGTTTAAAAAGAAGATAGCGATTGCCAGCTAGTCGCCACATAATCAAACACCGATACTTGCTTCAACCCGGAAGCACACAGCAGCACCCCGCTGCAGGCCAACGGGGCCAATCCTTCACTTTCAAGGAGCAAGATCATGAACAAGCAAATCCAGACCGCCGCCGCATCCGCCTCCACCCTGGCCTCCAAGGTTGCCTTCGTGCAAGGCGGTTCGCGCGGCATCGGCGCGGCCATCGTGCAGCGCCTGGCCGCCGAAGGCGCCACCGTCGCCTTCACCTATGTCACTTCGCCGGACAAGGCGCAAGCCCTGGTTTCCCGCGTGGAAGCCGCCGGTGGCCGCGCCCTGGCGATCCAGGCCGACAGCTCCGATGCAGCCGCCCTGCAGCAAGCCATCCGCCTGGCCGCCGAGACCTTTGGCCGACTCGATATCCTGGTCAACAATGCAGGCGTACTGGCGCTGGGCCACATCGATGAGTTCAAGCTCGAAGACCTGGACCGCACCCTGGCCGTGAACGTGCGCAGCGTGGTCGTGGCGACCCAGGCCGCCGTGCGCTACATGGGTGAAGGTGGCCGCGTCATCAGCATCGGCAGCACCAACGCCGACCGCATCCCCTTTGCCGGCGGCGCCGTGTATGCCATGAGCAAGTCGGCGCTGGTCGGCTTGACCAAGGGCCTGGCCCGCGACCTCGGCCCGCGCGGCATCACCGTCAACAATGTCCAGCCCGGTCCGGTCGATACCGACATGAATCCGGCCAACAGCGACTTTGCTGCGTCCCTGACTGGCTTGATGGCACTGCCGCGCTATGGCAAGGCGGAGGAAATTGCCAGTTTCGTGGCTTATCTGGCAGGTCCGGAAGCCGGCTACATCACTGGTGCCAACCTGATGATCGATGGCGGTTTCTCGGCTTGATCGCTGCTGGGCCCGGCACTCTCAAGACGTAAAAAAACCTCGCGCCGGTTTGCACCGGGCGAGGTTTGTTCGTGCGTGCGGCAGTCAGGCGAACAGGCGTGCCAGCTCTACGCCCGGCTCCGGCGCACGCATGAAGGCTTCACCGACCAGGAAGGCGTGCACGTCGGCATCGCGCATGCGCTTGACGTCGTCCGGTGTGGCGATGGCCGACTCGGTGACCACCAGCTTTTCCGGCGGGATGCGCGGCAGCAGGTTCAGGGTGGTGTCCAGCGTGGTTTCAAAGGTGCGCAGGTTGCGGTTGTTGATGCCGAACAGACGCGTCTTGAGCTTCAGGGCGGCTTCCAGTTCGGCCTGGTCATGGACTTCCACCAGCACGCTCATGCCCAGCTCATGGGCGCAGGCTTCCATGTCGGCCATCAGGCCATGGTCCAGCGCGGCCACGATCAGCAGGATGGCGTCCGCGCCCCAGGAGCGCGCCTGGTAGATCTGGTAATGATCCATCATGAAATCCTTGCGCAGCACCGGCAGGGCACACGCGGCGCGCGCCTGTTTGAGGTAGTCCGGCGATCCCTGGAAGAATTGTTCATCGGTCAGTACCGACAGGCAGGCCGCGCCATGTTCGGCATAGCTCACCGCGATTTCGGCCGGCTTGAAGTCGGGGCGGATCACGCCCTTGGAAGGCGAGGCCTTCTTGACTTCGGCAATCACGCCGGCCTGGCCGTTGGCGATCTTGCCGCGCAGGCTCTCTTCGAAATTGCGCAGTTCCGAGCGCAATTCGCTGTCGGTTTCCACATCGCGGCGCAGGCTGGCAAGGTCGCGCTGCTTCTGCGCGATGCGGACTTCCTCGGCCTTGACGTCGAGGATCTTGTTGAGGATGTCGGACATGAGCTTCCTTGTCGGTTTCAATGTTTGCCGCCGAGCTGGCGGGTCACCTGGACGAACTGGTCCAGCTTGGCGCGGGCCGCGCCGGAGGCGATGGTCGCGCGTGCGGTCTGCAGGCCCTCGGCGATGGAAGGCGCAACGCCGGCTGCATACAGGGCAGTGGCGGCATTGATGACTACGATGTCGTGCACCGGACCGGGTTCCCCGCGCAGGGCTTCGAAGATCTTCTCCTTCGATTCGGTGGCATTGCCGACCTGCAAGTTGCGGCTGGCAAACATGGACAGGCCGAAGTCTTCCGGATGGATCTCGTATTCGCGGATCTCGCCGTTGACCAGCTCGCCCACCATGGTGGCGCCGCCCAGCGTGACTTCGTCGAGGTTGTCGCGGCCCCAGACCACGATGGCGTGCTGTGCGCCCAGGCGTTGCAACACGCGCACCTGGATGCCGACCAGGTCCGCATGGAATACGCCCATGAGGATGTTGGGGGCACCGGCCGGATTGGTGAGCGGACCGAGGATGTTGAAGATGGTGCGCACGCCCAGCTCCTTGCGCACCGGGGCCGCATGCTTCATGGCGGCGTGGTGATTGGGGGCGAACATGAAGCCGATGCCGGTCTGGGCAATCGATTGCGCCACTTGCTCGGGTTGCAGGTTGATGTCCGCACCGAGTGCTTCGAGCACGTCGGCACTGCCGGAAGAGGAGGAGACACTGCGTCCGCCATGCTTGGCCACGCGTGCACCGGCGGCCGCCGCCACGAACATGGAGGCGGTGGAAATGTTGAAGGTGTGGGCACCGTCGCCGCCGGTGCCGACGATGTCGAGCAGGCGCGAGGTGTCGGCCATCGGCACCTTGGTGGCGAATTCGCGCATGACCTGGGCGGCGGCGGCGATCTCGCCGATGCTTTCCTTTTTCACGCGCAGGCCCATGGTCAGGGCCGCGATCATCACCGGCGACATCTCGCCGCCCATGATCTGGCGGAACAGCGTCAGCATTTCATCGTGGAAGATCTCGCGGTGTTCGATACAGCGCAGCAGCGCTTCTTGGGGAGTGATGGGCATGTCTTGTCTCGATGTGTGTAATGGTCTCAGCCGTGGGCGCTGCCGGTCAGGAAGTTCTTGAGCAGGGCGTGGCCGTGCTCGGAAAGGATGGACTCGGGGTGGAACTGCACGCCTTGCAGGTCGAACTCCTTGTGGCGTACGCCCATGATCTCGCCATCGTCGGTCCAGGCGGTCACTTCCAGGCAATCCGGCAGGCTGGCGCGTTCGATGGCCAGCGAGTGGTAGCGGATCACGGTGTAGGGGGTGGGCAGGTCCTTGAAGACGCCCACGCCGGTGTGCGCGATTTTGGAGGTCTTGCCATGCATGACCTGCTTGGCGCGGATGATGTTGCCGCCGAAGGCTTCACCGATTGCCTGGTGACCCAGGCAAACACCAAGGATGGGCAGCTTGCCGGAAAATTCCTTCAGCAGGTCCACGCAGATGCCGGCTTCCTTGGGGCTGCAGGGGCCGGGGGAGAGGCAGATGCGTTCGGGGTTGAGCTTCTTGATGTCATCCAGCGTGATCTCGTCATTGCGGATGGTCAGCACCTCTTCGCCCAGCTCGCCGAAGTATTGCACCAGGTTGTAGGTGAAGGAGTCGTAGTTGTCGATCATCAGCAGCATTTAGATTTCTCCGTCCAGGCCATCTTGCACTTGTTCAGCAGCGCGCAGTACGGCGCGCGCCTTGTTTTCGGTTTCTTCCCATTCCATTTCCGGTACCGAGTCGGCCACGATGCCGGCGGCCGCCTGCACGTACAGGGTGCCATCCTTGATGACGCCGGTACGGATGGCAATGGCCACGTCCATCTCGCCGCCGAAGGAGAGATAGCCGCAGGCGCCGCCATAGATGCCGCGCTTGGTCGGTTCCAGTTCGTCGATGATTTCCATGGCGCGCACCTTGGGGGCGCCCGACAGGGTGCCGGCCGGGAAGGTGGCCTTGAGCACATCCAGGTTGGACATGCCGGGTTTCAAGATGCCTTCGACGTTGGAGACGATGTGCTGCACGTGGGAATATTTCTCGATCACCATCTGGTCAGTGACCTTGACGCTGCCGGTGGTGGCGATGCGGCCGATGTCGTTGCGGGCCAGGTCGATCAGCATCACGTGTTCGGCGATTTCCTTGGGATCGGCCAGCAGTTCGCGCGCCAGCTGTTCATCGCGCTCGATGGTGGAGCCGCGCGGCCGGGTGCCGGCCAGCGGACGGATGGTGATCTTCTTCTGGCCTTCGCCGATGGATTCGTTGCGCACCAGGATTTCCGGCGAGGCACCGACGATCTGCATGTCGCCGAAGTTGTAGAAGTACATGTAAGGAGAGGGGTTCAGCGAACGCAGCGCGCGGTACAGCATCAGCGGCGAATCCACATAGGATTTCCTGAGGCGCTGGCCGATCTGCACCTGCATCAGGTCACCGGCCATCACGTATTCCTTGGCGCGGGCCACGGCCTTGAGGTATTCGTCCTTGGGGAATTCGCGGATCGTTTCGGTACGCACCGAACCGGTCGTGACGGGCGCATCGGCCGGGCGGCGCAGCATGGCGCGCAGGTCCCGTAGGCGCTGGCGGCCACGGGAGAAGGCTTCCGGCTGGGTGGGATCGGCGTAGACGATCAGGTAGAGCTTGCCGGAGAGGTTGTCGATGACGGCCAGTTCCTCGGTCAGCAGCAGCTGGATGTCGGGCAGGCCCAGCGTATCTTGCGGGGCGCTGTTTTCCAGGCGCTTTTCGATGTAGCGCACGGCGTCGTAGCCGAAATAGCCGGCCAGGCCGCCGCAGAAGCGCGGCATGCCGGGACGGATGGCGACCTTGAAGCGGGATTGATACTCGGCGATGAATTCCAGGGCATTGCCTTGGGCGGTCTCGATGACCTCGTCATTCTTGAGCACTTCGATCTGCTGGCCGCTGCAGCGGATCTTGGTGGAGGCGGGCAGGCCGATGAAGGAGTAGCGGCCGAAGCGTTCGCCACCGACCACCGACTCCAGCAGGAAGGTGTTCTTGCCGGTGTTGTGGCTCTGGGCCAGCTTGAGATAGAGCGTCAGCGGGGTTTCCAGGTCGGCGAAGGCTTCGGCGATCAGGGGGATGCGGTTGTAGCCTTCGGCGGCCAGCGATTTGAATTCGAGTTCGGTCATGTGTCACTCCAGACCGCCATTGTAGGGTACGCGGGCCTGGCCGCAGACCGTCGCAACACGCCATGAAGCCATGGACGCGATGCACGCGGATGCAGCAGACAGGTGCGGACTCTCGTCAGCGGTGTCGTTATGGAAATTACGGGAAATGCGGAGGATGCGGTACCACAACAAACGACCCGGCACGCAGGTGCGGCCAGGTCCAGGCGTCAATTACTGCGCCTGGAATTGCCAGCGTCGCCACAGCCAGGCCTCAGGGGCGGCTGTCGGTTGAGCGGTTCGTTTGTTGTTACGAAACATTGATGTGGGTCGCGATTGGATCTTCGGTCTGTCGACCGGTGAGCTGACGGGCTGTCAGTCCACCGAGATTTGCTGCGCTGCTTCTACAAGCGTCGAAACTATACCATCCGAATCGACGTCGTGTATAGATTCACCGTGATTGTAGCCGTACGGAACATTCAGGACACGGCAACCGGCCGCGCGGGCGGCCTGGGCGTCGTTGCTGGAGTCGCCGATGGCCACGACCTGTGCCGGTGCCAGGGCGAAATCCTCACAGACCTTCAGCAAGGGCATGGGGTCGGGCTTCTTCTTCGGGAAGGAGTCGCCGCCATAGACGATCTCGAAGAAATCGCGCAGCCCCTTCTTCTGCAGCAGCGGCACGGCGAAGGCCAGCGGCTTGTTGGTCACGCAGGCCAGGCGCAGGCCCTTGGCGCGCAGGGCTTGCAGGCCTTCGACCACGCCCGGGTAGAGCGAGGAATAGTCGCCATTGATGGCCAGGTAATGCTCGGTGTAGCTCTCCAGCGCCTGCTGGAAGTATTGCGCCGCCTCGTCCTCGGCGTAGTCCACGGCCAGCACGCGGCGGATCAGGTTTTCGGTCCCCTTGCCGACGAAGTTGACGATGGTTTCCTGGGACAGGGGCGTCAGTCCCAATTCTTCACGCATGCGGTTGACCGCGACGTGGAAGTCAGCGGCCGTGTCCAGCATGGTGCCGTCCAGGTCGATGATGGCGGCCTTGATGTTGGTCAGATTCTTCATATGCCCTGGAAACCTCGTTGTTTGTTCGTCTGGCGAAGGGGAACGCGATCAGACCTGGGCCAGTTCGGCGCGCATGGCATCGATGACGGCCTTGTAGTCCGGCTTGCCGAAGATGGCCGAACCGGCCACGAAGGTATCGGCGCCGGCGCGGGCGGCGGCGGCGATGTTCTCGACCTTGATACCGCCATCGACTTCCAGCAGGATGTCGCGGCCGGATTCGTCGATGCGGCGGCGCACTTCGGCGATCTTCTTCAAGGCTTCGGGGATGAAGGACTGGCCACCGAAACCGGGGTTCACCGACATGATCAGGACCATGTCCAGCTTGTCCATCACGTGATCCAGGTAGTGCAGGGGCGTGCCGGGGTTGAAGACCAGGCCGGCCTTGCAGCCGTTGTCGCGGATCAGTTGCAGGGAGCGGTCGATGTGCTCGGAGGCTTCCGGGTGGAAGGTGATGAGGTTGGCGCCGGCCTTGGCGAAGTCGGGGATGATGCGGTCCACCGGCTTGACCATCAGGTGCACGTCGATGGGCACCTGCACGTGCGGGCGGATGGCTTCGCAGACCAGCGGGCCGATGGTCAGGTTGGGGACGTAGTGGTTGTCCATCACGTCGAAGTGAATGAAATCGGCACCGGCGGCGACGACATTGCGCACTTCTTCACCCAGGCGGGCGAAATCGGCGGACAGGATGCTGGGGGCGATACGGAAGGTCGGCATGGCTGTAAAGAAAGGATGGCTGAATCGACATTGGCCGCCGGGCGCAGGCGCAAAGGCGGCAAAACCGCTATTCTACCTTGCTGCAGCGCCCGCCGGCCCGGCCGATGAGCTGGCTGCCCTGCCTTGCAGCGGGCCGGGCACGCGAAACGCATCGGCTTGCGCAGCTGGCTGAATTCGTGTGCAATCCGGGGTGGCCGCGCTCGCCTGATGGCCCGGCGCGGCGGCAGCCCCTTCACAACACAGGAAACCCCATGGCAGCGTATGAGTTCACGGTGACGGTCAAGACCCAGTACCTGGAGGAACAATCCGATCCATCGCGTTCGCACTACGTGTTCGCCTATGCGATCACCATCGTCAATACCGGGACGGTCCCGGCCCAGCTGATCTCGCGCCACTGGGTCATCACCGACGCCAACAACCACGTGCAGGAAGTGCGCGGCCTGGGCGTGGTCGGGCATCAGCCTTTCCTGCAGCCAGGCGAGCAGTTCGAATACACCAGCGGTACCTCGCTCAAGACTCCCCAGGGCAGCATGCATGGTGAATATTTCTGCGTGGCCGAGGATGGCGAGCAGTTCGACGTCCGCATCCCTGAGTTCGTGCTTTCACTGCCGCGCACCTTGCACTGAATTTTTCTTCCTGAGCCAGGACGGCGGATTTTTCAGCGCGGGTCGCTGTCTGTCGTCTCTCGCGCTTGCTGCCCTTTGTTTTTCTGCGATTCTTCCTGCTTGGCACTCACTGGCCGGCCATTGTGTTCCTTGCGGCCCGAGAACATGGTCCACCAGACGATGAAGACCAGTACGAAGAAGGCGGCACTTGCTTCCAGGATCAACCACAACATGAATTTGTCTCCGATGTCATTGAATCGTTTTGCCAAGCTGTCGGCGCTGCGGCGCCTTAGTGTACCCGCGATGGCGGTCTCGGTCGCCGTCCTGCTGGCGGCCTGCCAGACCACGCCGCTGACCACGCCTGCCCCAAGCCAGCCATCGCCCAAGCCAGTGGCCCAGCCGGGCCCGGCCATGCGCGCCACCACCTTCGCCCAGCTGCCCGGCTGGAACAATGACGACCTGCGCGAAGCCTGGCCGGCCCTGCAGTCGTCCTGCTCGGTCATGATCCGCAAGCCGGAGTGGCGCGCTGCCTGTGGTGCGGCCCAGCAGGTCAATGCCAATGACCTGGGCTTCCTGCGCCAGTATTTCGAGACCTATTTCACGCCGTATCAGCTGTTCAACCCCGACGGGACAGATACCGGACTGGTGACGGGCTACTACGAGCCGCTGCTGCGCGGTTCGCGCCGCCGTGCCGGGCCGTACCAGACGCCGTTGTACCAGGCTCCGGACGACCTGCTGACCATCGACATGGCCAGTGTCTATCCCGAGCTGAAGAACCTGCGCCTGCGCGGCAAGGTGGTCGGACGCAAGGTGGTGCCGTATCCGACGCGCGCCGAGTTGATGCAGGGCAATAGTCTGTCCGGCAAGGAAATCGTCTGGGTGGATGATCCGGTGGAGGCCTTCTTCCTGCAGGTGCAGGGCTCGGGCCGCGTGTATCTGCCGGAGTCGCGCGAGACCATCCGCCTGGCCTATGCGGACCAGAATGGCCGTCCCTACAAGTCGATTGGCCGCTATCTGGTGGACAAGGGCGAGATGGAACTGTCCCAGGCATCGGCCCAGAACATCAAGGCCTGGGTCCAGGCCAATCCGGCGCGCAAGGAAGAGTTGCTCAATGCCAATCCGAGTTATGTCTTCTTCAAGGAAGAAAAGCTGCCGGATCCTTCCAAAGGCCCCAAGGGCGCGCAGGGCATCCCGCTGACCCCGCAGCGCTCCATCGCCATCGATCCCCAGCATGTGCCGCTGGGTGCGCCGGTGTTCCTGGCCACGACGCTGCCCAATAGCGACCGTCCGCTGCAGCGGCTGGTGGTGGCGCAAGATACCGGCGGCGCCATTCGCGGCGTGGTGCGGGCTGACTATTTCTGGGGATTCGGCGATGAAGCCGAGGATCGCGCCGGGGCCATGAAGCAGCGCGGCATGATGTGGGTGCTGCTGCCCAAGGGGATGACGCCGCCGGGAGGCAACTGAATTTCTCTGAATTCCTTGTGGCAATGAGAAAGCCTGATCCTGTCGAGGGATCAGGCTTTTTTGCCGATGGCGGGGCTGCTATATAAGGATCAGCGCAGTACCAGCACCGGGATGGTCGAATGGGTCAGCACCTTCTGAGTCTTGCTGCCCAGGAAGATGCGCGAGAGCCCGCTGCGCCCGTGGGAAGCCATGAAGATGGCATCGCAGCCGTGCAGTGTGGCGGCCTTGATGATTTCTTCATCGGGATTGAAGGACATCACGATTTCCGTCTGGCAGGGCACGCCGGCGGCGGCCGCAGCGTCTGCGATCTTCTTGATGTGCTGGTTGGCCAGGGTCTTGACGTTTTCTTCATAAAGGGCAGGATCGATGGCCATCGAGCTCTCGGCCAGCGGCGAGAACGGGTAGGGTTCGGCCACCGAGATGCCGACGATGCTTGCGCCGCTGTTTTTGGCGTAGTCGATGGCCGTGGCGATGGCCTTGTCCGAGCGTTCTGAGCCGTCCGTGGGGACCAGGATGTTCTTGAACATGTTCGCCTCCTTATAAATAGGGATAGGGGATGACTCCAATATAGCCCCGTGGGGCCTTGCCTGCATGAAATTCTTGCTAGTCATTGCGCCAGGTCGGACCGGCGCATTATTTTTGGCTTATTCTTGCGGTTCGCCGTGCCGGTTGCTGCCACGCCCGGGCGGATTGCCGATTCATTCATAAGAAGGAGACCCACTATGAGCTACCAAAACATCCTGGTCGAGACCCACGACAAGGTCGGCCTGATCCGCCTGAACCGTCCCAAGGCGCTCAATGCCTTGAGCGACGACCTCATGAGCGAGCTGGGCACAGCCTTGCTGGCCTTCGACGCCCAGGACGAGATTGGTTGCATCATCGTCACCGGCAGCGAAAAGGCCTTTGCGGCGGGCGCTGATATCAGCGTAATGGCCGGGTTTGACTATATGGACGTCTTCAATGGTGAATTCATTACCCGCAACTGGGAGACCCTGCGCCGCATCCGCAAGCCGGTCATTGCGGCGGTGGCGGGTTACGCGCTGGGCGGCGGCTGTGAGCTGGCGATGATGTGCGACTTCATCATCGCGGCCGACAATGCGAAGTTCGGACAACCGGAGATCAAGCTGGGCATCATCCCCGGCGCTGGCGGTACGCAGCGCCTGCCGCGTGCGGTCTCCAAGTCCAAGGCCATGGACCTGGCGCTGACGGCCCGCATGATGGATGCGCAGGAGGCCGAGCGTGCCGGGCTGGTGTCGCGCATCGTGCCGGCCGACAAGCTGATGGAAGAGGCCATGGCCGCTGCAGTGACCATTACGGAGATGCCGCGCCAGGTCGCGATGATGGTGAAGGATTCGGTCAACCGTGCCTACGAGACCACCTTGTCCGAGGGGATGAAGTATGAACGGGCGCTCTTCTATAGCTGCTTTGCCACTGAAGACCAGAAGGAGGGCATGAAAGCCTTCCTGGAAAAGCGGCCGGCGGTGTTCAAGAACGCCTGATCACTTCTCTTTGGATGCGGTAGAAAGGGCCGCCCGTCAGGGCGGCCCTTTTTTCTGAATGATTTACTGTTTTGTTCATATCGCTTGTAACCCACGCCAGTAAAGGGTTTGGGGTGAAGTGAGGCAGCCGGGGGAAGGCTTGGTCTAAATTATTTTCGATTATTTTTCAAAAAGTACTTGCGCGGTGGATGGGGCGTTGCTATAGTTCGCCCCCTGCTGACGCGACACACGAAGCGAAGTTGAAAAACAGAGCGACGGATGTCGGCGAAGCAAAGAGTAGTGAAGCAGGTTGTAAGGCGTTTTAAATGGAAGTAGTCAAAGCGGAAGTTAAGCGAGACGAAAAAATTTAAAACGAATCGCAAAAAAGTAGTTGACGCGATAAACAAACTGCTACATAATCTCGTTTCTCTGCTGCTGACGAACAAAACGATTCTCAGCGATGCAAACAGCGCCAAGCGCGTTTGCGGCAGACAAGATCTTTAAAAATTAACAGCCGATAAGCGTGGGCGTTTAATGAAGTGCGACAGAACCTCGGTTCTGGAAACTTTAAATATTAAATGCTCACAAGAAATATAGGTAAGTTCGCAAGAAATTACCTGTCAGTATTTTGAGAGAGCGATGCCCTTCGGGGTAGCCAGAAATGGCACAAAACAGAGAT